>JBCCAC010000063.1:0-9371 GCA_039815015.1 Pseudomonadota bacterium
ACGCTGCGCACTGCGCGACTCTAAGACTGCGCCCCCCCCGCGAGACCAACTGCGAGGCACACTGCGCGACCGACGACGATCAGCTTCAGGTCCGGACGTTCGATGCGCAGACGCTCCCAGGCGGCGAGCAGGCGCAAATGATTCTTGCGCGGTTCGATGGTCGACACCATCAGCAGATAGCGCGGCGCCTCTGCCGGCAGGCTGGCGGTGTAGAAATCCCGCTTGTCGGCCGCGCTGTCGAAAGTCGGCAGCCAGCCCGACGCCTCGTATAAGCGCGTGCGAACGATACCGCGAACCTGCGCGGCCGGCACATCCTCCGCCCTGTAGGCGGGCGCGATCATATTGGGGATCGTCACCGCGCGCGGTTCGGCCTCTGGAAACACCCTGATCAGATCGGCGCGCGTTGCCTCCGAAACGCAGGAAAACCAGGCGCCCGACGCCACATTGGCGGCAAGCGCGTGATAATGCTGCGCCTGATGCCGCACGGGATCGGGGATCGTATGCGGCATGAAGAGCGGAATGGCGTCATGATAGCGGATGACGAGCTGCGTTCCGGGCGCGACCCGGCCGGGATAGGGCGTCTGGCCGATGAAGACATCGTGCCCTGTCGTGTCGAGCCGTGGATAGCGCGCGGTGCGGCCGAATTTCCGCTCGATATCGCCGACGGTGTGAAAGGTCTGCCACGATGGCCGGCAGACATGATAGTCAGCCGCCGTGACCGACGAACGATCGTCGGGATCCAGCGTCTTGGCGAATAGCGAACGCCAGAGAAAGTCTTCGAACCCGGGCGCTGTAAAATCGCCCAGGCGGGTGCCGACACTAAACGATTCCGGCGCGAACAGCCTTGCGAAGACGGGGGCCTGACGCAGGCGATAATTGAGGCGGCGCAGACGGCCTGATGGCGGATCCCGCCGGACCGAAACGACGACGTCCGACAATCGCTTCACGCGCCTTGCCGACGTCGGCGCGCGCTCTCGGCCGCCAAGCCCCCGCGCCAGCATGCGGTTCGCGGCCTGCAACAGTCCCGCCAGCCTGACGTGCGGCAGTTGCGAAAGTCCGCGGAACAGCAGGCGCACCTCCTGCGGAATGCCGGCGAATCCGTCGAAGGCCGGGCGCATTTCGAGGAGCACACGGATCGGACGGTGGGATGCGCCCGTACCCGTGCCGGCGCACGTATCTGTGTCCGCGCCCGTGTCCGCCGGCCCGCCATCCTCCGGCTCGCTTTCGGCCGTCGCTTCGGTCATAGGTTCCCCGCCCCTTTTCGAAGGACGACGGACATCGCCGACGAACCCGACACATCCCCCGCCCACACTCCTGACGCTGCCGCGCTGCATAGGGACGCGGCGCCGCCCGGTCCATTGACCGGTCTGACCGTCATCGATCTGAGCCGCGTGCTGGCCGGCCCCTATGCGACGATGGTGCTCGCCGATCTCGGCGCGCGGGTCATCAAGGTGGAACGCCCCGATACGGGTGACGATGCGCGGGCCTATGGGCCGATGAAGGATGGGCTGAGCGCCTATTTCACCTCGATCAATCGCGGCAAGCAGTCGATCGCACTCGACCTGAAGCATGCCGGCGATATCGACATTTTCCATGCCCTGCTCGCGAAGGCAGACATTCTCGTCGAGAATTACCGGCCGGGCACGATGGCGAAGCTGGGCCTGGGCTGGGAGGCGCTGCATGCGCGGCATCCAAAGCTGATCTATGCCGCCGTGAGCGGTTTCGGCCATTCGGGGCCAATGGCGGAGAAGGCCGCCTATGACATGGTCGTGCAGGCCATGGGCGGCATCATGAGCGTCACCGGCCATCCGGGCGGACCGCCGACGCGGGTGGGAACGTCCATCGGCGACATTACCGCCGGCCTTTTCACCACCATCGGCATTCTCGCCGCCGTGCACGACCGGGCGGCGACGGGCGAAGGCCGGTTCGTCGACGTCGCCATGCTGGACGGGCAGGTCGCCATCCTGGAGAATGCCATCGCACGCTATGCGGTAACCGGCGAGGCGCCCGGACCGCTCGGCGCGCGGCATCCGTCGATCACGCCCTTTGCCGCCTATCGCACGAAAGACGCGCCCATCGTCATCGCGGCCGGGAACGATGCGCTGTTCATCGCCATGTGCGGTGCGCTCGGCATAGACCGTCTGCCGGACAATCCGCGCTTTCGCACCAATGCCGACCGAGCCGAGAATGCCGAGGCCCTGACCGTCGCGATGGAAGCCCAGCTATTGGAGCAGCCGGCCGCGCACTGGCTGGCGGCGCTCGATGCCGCCGGCGTGCCGTGCGGACCGATACAGAATGTCGGCGAGGCGCTGGCGCATCCACAGGTGCGAGCGCGCAACATGGCGATCGAAACCGCGTTCGAGGACGGTGCGCCCCTGACGGCGGCGGGCAATCCCATCAAGATCAGCGGGTTCGCCGATCCCGCGGTGCGGGCGAAGGCACCGGCGCTGGATGAACATCGGGACATGATCCTGAAGGCGCTGGCGCAATGAGCGGCGCGGACGACATCGCCTTTGCGCACCGCCTTGCCGATGCCGCCGGAAACGCGATCCGGCCCTTTTTCCGCAGCGCCTTCCAGACCGAGCGAAAGGGTGACAGGTCGCCGGTCACCGAAGCCGATCGTGCCGCAGAGCGGGCCATGCGCGACCTCATCGAAGCGGAACGGCCGGACGACGGCATTCTGGGCGAGGAGTTCGGCGCGACGAATATGGGCGCCGCGCGCCGCTGGGTACTCGATCCGATCGACGGTACGGTCAGCTTCATGGCGGGGCGGCCGATCTTCGGCACGCTCGTCGCGCTGCTGGAGGATGGCTGGCCCGTCCTCGGTATCATCGATCAGCCGATCGCCGGCGAACGCTGGACCGCGCGAACCGGGCAGGACGCAACGCTGAATGGTCTGCCCGCGCGGACCCGGCACTGTTCGGATCTGAAAACCGCCGCGCTCGCCACCTCGGCCCCGCATTATTTCAACGATGAGGACGGCGCGCGCTTCGTGGCGCTGGCCCGGCAAGCCGATCCAGCAGCGCTGATCTATGGCGGCGACTGCTATAATTACGGCCTGCTCGCGTCCGGCCATATCGACCTCGTCGTCGAAACCGGCCTGAAACTGCACGATTTCGCGGCGCTGGTGCCGATTATCGAGGCCGCAGGCGGCATGATGTGCGACTGGGCCGGCGACCCGCTGAATGCGGACAGCGCCGGCGACGTCCTCGCGCTCGGCGATCCGGCACGGCTGGAGGATGTTCTCGAAATTTTGAACTAGCGTCCCCCCGACTTCGCTCGGGATGGCGAAGCCGGGGTAAGGAAAGGCTCGCCTACGCGCTCGCGGCGACGCCCTTTTCGCGCATCATCTCCGCCAGTTCCCCGGCCTCGTACATTTCCATCATGATGTCCGAACCGCCGACGAACTCGCCCTTCACATAAAGCTGCGGAATGGTCGGCCATTCGGAATATGCCTTGACGCCCTGGCGGATTTCCGCGTCCTGCAGCACGTCGGCGCTGTCATATTCGACGCCCAGATGTTCGAGGATCGCGACGGCGCGGCTGGAAAAGCCGCACTGGGGAAAGAGCGGCGTTCCCTTCATGAACAGGAACACGTCCTTGCCCTCGACGAGGCTTTTGATCTTGGTGGCGGTATCGGTCATCGAAACTACTCCGGTGTTTTCGTCGTCAATTGCAGGGCGTGCAGTTCGCCGCCCATGCGGCCGCCGAGCGCGGCGTAAACCATCTGATGCTGCTTCACCCGGCTGAGACCCTTGAAGGCGGGCGCGGTCACGGTCGCCGCCCAATGGTCATTGTCGCCGGCAAGGTCGGTCATCTCGACGCGCGCGCCGTCGATATTCTCTTCGATCAGGCGGACGATGTCGGCGGCGGCCATCGGCATGGCGGCTACACCTGTTCCATGAACTGGCGGCGGGCCTCCACCATCTTGGCATCCATGGCGTGGCGAACATCCGCTTCGGTCACCTTGGCGTCCTGCGCGCTGAGGTCGCCCCAGACCTTGCGAAACACATCCTCGTCGCCGACCTCCTCGAAATCGGCGGCGACGACGGTCTTGGCATAGGCGTCGCGCTCCTCCGGCGTCAGGCCAAGCTGCTCAGCCGCCCATTCGCCCAGGAGGCGGTTGCGACGCGCGGTCACCTTGAACTGCAACTCGGCGTCATTGGCGAATTTCTGTTCGAATGCCTTCTGGCGGTCGTTGAAATCGGTCATAGCGCGGGCGACGGTCCCTTTCCCCGTTTCTCTGTGTGCCGCCTAGATAGGGAGGCGCAGGGTGCGTCGCAATCGGCCATTACGCACGATACCCCTGCCCGGAAGCCGGTTGATTCCGCCTGTCCTATCTACCTATAACAGTGTCGCGGTCGTCGCAGGCGCGGCGTCCGCGGGGGAAACTGGCGCAATATTGGATGCTGAGCATGTCAAATGCTGAGAAGGTCGGCGGTCTGATCACCGGCGGCGCGCTTGCCGGGACGGTAAGCAGTCGTGCCAGGGGCGCGGCGCGAGCCGGGATCGGTACCCACCACGCGACATGTCCGAATTGCGGAACGCCGAGCCCGGGGCATTATTGTCCATCGTGTGGACAGCACGCTCATGTGAAGCGCTCCGTCCGCGAGGTGCTGCACGAGCTGGTGCACGGCGTCCTGCACCTCGACGGAAAATTCTGGCGCACGCTCCCCATGCCGGTCTTCCGGCCAGGACGGCTGACGCGCGACTACATCGAGGGCAAGCGGGCGCGCTACGTCGCGCCGTTCGGCATCTTCCTGTTCACCATCTTCGCCATGTACTTCACCTTCGCGATCGTCACGCCGCCGACGGACGGGGGCGCCGACGACGTCATCAGCGGACTGAACCTGCCGACGGACGGCAGACTGACGCTGCCGGACGCCGAGGCGCAGCTGTCCGAGCTGCGCGCGAACATTGCGGATCTGGAGTCCGAAATGGGGACCGTCACGGCGAGTGAGGAGATCGCCGCTCAGGTGACGGCCATGGTCGCGCTGCAGCGCGTCGAGACTGCGCTTGCCGACGCCATCGAGGAGGCGAAGGCGGCGGAGACTTCGAATGATGCGGCCGATCCAGATGCCGCGCCGGAACCGGTGATGGTCGACATCGACGGGACTCAGCTCGCCAAGGGCTTCGGCGCGGCAATATCCCGTTCCCTGGCGGAGGTCGATCTCGACAAGGAAGACGACGACGACAGCCAATGGGCGTGGCTGAACGACCGGGTCCGGCCGCTGATCGACAATCCCGACTATGGCATCTACCGCATCAAGCAGTCGGCCTATAAATTCTCTTTTCTGCTCATGCCCCTGTCGCTGCCCTTCGTCTGGCTGCTGTTCTTCTGGCGGCGCGATTTGCACCTTTACGATCACACGATCTTCATTCTCTATTCGCTCAGCTTCATGAGCCTGTTGTTCATCGCCAGCTGGATCGCGGTTTCGGCCGGCTGGATGGGGTGGGCGTCGTTCGGCGTCATCGTGACGACGGTCCCGCTGGCGCACATGTTCATTCAGTTGAAGGGCGCGTATCGACTGGGCGTGATCGGCGCCGCCGTCCGGACGGTGTTCCTGTCGACGTTCGCGATCGTCGTCCTGACGCTGTTCGCCGCCATCGTCCTCCTGCTGGGCGCCTTCATCTAGCGCGAGCGGCAACGGCTTGTTACATGATCGGGGCACCAGCGCCCCGGCCCCCAACCGCCGGGGCGTCCTCTTTTCAGGAGACACGCGATGTCCCGCCGCCGCCAGATCTACGAGGGCAAGGCCAAGATCCTCTACGAGGGGCCGGAGCCCGGCACGATCATCCAGTATTTCAAGGATGATGCGACCGCCTTCAACAATCAGAAGAAGGGCACCATCAACGGCAAGGGTGTCCTCAACAATCGCATCTCCGAGCACATCTTCACGCTGCTCGGCCGCGCCGGCGTCCCGACGCATTTCATTCGCCGCCTCAACATGCGCGAGCAGCTGGTCCGGCAGGTCGAGATCGTGCCCATCGAGGTGATCGTGCGGAACGTCGCGGCGGGCACGCTGTCCAAACGTCTCGGGATCGACGAGGGCACGCAACTGCCGCGCACGATCCTCGAATATTGCTACAAGGACGATGCGCTCGGCGATCCGATGGTCTCGGACGAACACATCGCCTGCTTCGGCTGGGCCAGCCAGGAGGAGATGCACGATATTTCCGACATGGCCATCCGGATAAACGACTTCCTGTCCGGCCTCTTCGCCGGCATCGGCATCCGCCTCGTCGACTTCAAGCTGGAGTTCGGCCGAGTCTGGGACAATGATTTCGCGCGCATCATTCTCGCCGACGAGATCAGTCCCGACGGCTGCCGCCTGTGGGATCTGGAAACCGACGAGAAGCTGGACAAGGACCGCTTCCGCCGCGACCTCGGCGGCGAAGTCGAAGCCTATCAGGAGGTCGCCCGCCGTCTCGGCCTGGTGCCGGCGGACGGCAATAGCGAGGATACGGTCCTCGATCTCGCCGAAGCGAGAAAGGCGCGGAAGAAGGACTGAGGAACGCTTTCGCAGCGGGTATTCGTGGCGATTCCTGACGGGATCGTGCTCCGTACCGCCAGCCATGGCCGACGAAACGGAAGAGCTTGACCGCCGCGTATCACGGCGAAAGAGAGCGTGCTGCATTGCAGCATGAGCATCGGAACATGATTATGAAAACGATCGGCGTCATTGGCTCCGGCCAGATGGGGCGCGGCATCGCGCAGGTGGCCGCGCAGGCGGGCTATCACACGCTGATGTCGGACATCGAACTGGCGCGCGCCGAGGCGGGCAAGGCGGGTATCGAGCAGGGCATGATGAAGCTGGTCGCACGCGGCAAGCTGGGCGAGGACGACGTCGCGCCGACGCTCGCGCGCCTGACGCCGACCGCCGACCTGGCGGACTTTTCCGGCTGCGACCTCATCATCGAGGCGGCGACGGAGGCGGAACTCGTCAAGCGGGAGATTTTCGCGCAGCTGACGCCGAAGGACGGCGCCGTTCTGGCGACCAACACCTCCTCCATCTCGATCACGGGCCTCGCCGCGCAGACCGAACGGCCGGACCGCTTCCTGGGCCTCCATTTCTTCAATCCGGTGCCGGCGATGAAGCTCGTCGAGATCATTCCCGGCCTGGCGACGTCGGACGAAACCCTGTCGCGCGTCCGTCAGTTCTGCGAGGCGATCGGGAAACTGCCCATCGAAGCGGAGGACCGGCCGGCCTTCATCGTCAACCGCATCCTCTGCCCGATGATGAACGAGGCCATCTTCGCGCTCGGCGAAGGGGCGGGCAGCGTGAAGGACATCGATCAGGGCCTCGTCCTCGGCGCCAACCATCCGATGGGCCCGCTGACGCTCGCCGATTTCGTCGGTCTGGATACCCTGTTCGCGATCATGCAGGTCATGCAGCGCGAAACCGGCGACCAGAAATACCGGCCGGCGCCGCTCCTGACCAAATATGTCGAAGCGGGCTGGCTGGGCCGCAAATCCGGCCGCGGCTTCTACGATTATTCCTGCGAGCCACCGCAGCCCACCCGCTGAGGCGCGGCTACACCTGCCCCTGCGCCTGCGCCTGACCTTGCCCGGCTGACCTCGATCGTCGCATGATCGACGTGGAACCGCTCGGCGAGCCGGGTGCGGATCGCGTCGCAAACCGGTCCGCCGCGCCGGTCGGGCGGGATCGTCGCGTGCAGCGTCATCATCGGCCGGTCCTGGGTGATGGCCCAGCTGTGAATATGATCGACGGTCAGAAGGCCGGGCACATGCGCCATGAGATCCGCCGCGACGATGTCGGCCTCCAGCCCCGCGGGCGCCGCCTCCAGAAGGATGTGCGCACTGTCCCGCGTAACGGCCCAGGCGCTGCGCAGGATGATGAGCGCGACGGCGACCGACAATAAGGGGTCGGCGGGGGTCCAGCCGGTCGCCATGATGATCCCGCCGGCGAGGATGGCCGCCACCGAGCCGAGGAGATCGCCCATGACGTGCAGCGACGCGGCGCGGATGTTGAGGTTCCGCCCATCGCCGCCCGACAGAAGCTTCAGCGCGATGAGGTTCACCATCAGGCCGGCGATGGCGATGCCCAGCATGATCGGCCCGGCGACGGGAACGGGCGCCCACAGGCGCTGCGCCGCCTCCCACAGGATCACCCCGGCAATGCCGAAGAGGGCGAGGCCGTTGACGAACGCCACCAGCACGGCGAACCGGTCGAACCCATAGGTACGGCGCCAGTCGGCCGGGCGCCGCGCCAGCCGGAATGCGACCCAGGCGAGCATGAGCGCGCCGAAATCCGTGAGCATGTGCCCCGCATCGGCGAGAAGGGCGAGCGAGCCCGACACCAGCCCGCCGACCGCCTCCACCACCATGAAGGTGCCGGTGAGGGCGGCCGCCCAGCCCACCGCACGCAGATTGGCGCCGGTGATCTTCGGCACATGATCGTGCCCGTGACCGTGATGATCATGATGACCGTGACCGCCATGATGGTCGTGATCGTTAGGGGCCATGGCAGCGAACCCCGCGCAGCCTGGATGTCATGTGACGCTTCCTCCCCCGTACCGACAGCCTTATAGCCGCGCGGATGTCCCAAACGCACGCCCCCGATCCCGCGATGCTCGCAAAGGCGGAAACGCTGACGGAAGCCCTGCCCTACATCCAGAAATATGCCGGGCGCGTCTTCGTCGTGAAATATGGCGGTCATGCCATGGGCGATGCCGCCCGCGCGCTCGATTTCGCGCAGGACATCATCCTTCTGAAGGCGGTCGGCATCCACCCCGTCGTCGTCCATGGCGGCGGCCCGCAGATCGGCGCCATGCTGGCCCGTACGGGCGTCACATCGACCTTCGTCGACGGCCTGCGCGTAACCGACGAAGAGACGGCCAAGATCGCGGAAATGGTCCTTTGCGGCTCGATCAACAAGGAAATCGTCCGCTGGATCGGGGCGGCCGGCGGGCGGGCCGTCGGACTGAGCGGCAAGGATGACGGCTTCATGTCGGCGCGGAAGGTGACGCGCACGGTTCGCGATCCCGACAGTCTCATAGAACGGGAAATCGACCTCGGCTTCGTCGGCGAGCCGGTCGACGTCTCCCGCCGCGTCCTCGACGTCCTGATCGACGACGGCGTCGTGCCCGTGATCGCACCCGTGGGCGTCGGCACGGACGGGACGACCTACAACATCAACGCGGATACGATGGCCGGCGCGGTCGCGGCGGCGCTGGGCGCGGCGCGGCTGATGCTTCTGACCGACGTTCCGGGCGTCCTCGACGGCGCGGGCGAACTCATTACCGATCTGAATTGAAAGTGCTACAAAGCATGGACCCCGAACGACGGGAAGCCCTGACTCCGATTAAGTTGCGGTATAAGGCGCGGGACTTTGCCAAGAAGGCGATCG
>JBCCAC010000384.1:0-2471 GCA_039815015.1 Pseudomonadota bacterium
CGCGCTCGTCGAACGTCGCCAGCGTATCGAACGTGCAGGTGGAGGCGTGTACGACCGGCGGATTGACGACGCCTCCCGTCCATTCGGGTCGCCGGCCGGCGCCGATCAACCGTGTCGCCGGCCCGGCCGTATCGACCGCATCATCGCCGGTCGGCGCGCGGGTCACGCGGCGCCGGTCACCTTGCTCGTGTCGGCGGCGCTGCCCCATTCGGTCCAGCTGCCATCGTAAAGCGCCGTCTTCTCGGCGCCGATCAGGTGCAGGGCGAAGGACAACACCGCCGCCGTGATGCCCGAACCGCACATCGTCACGACCGGTTTGGCGGGATCGATGCCCGCCTCCTGGAACAGCGCCCGCAGGTCGTCCGGCGATTTGTAGGTACCGTCATCGCTGAACAGCTCGTCATGCGGGACGTTTTTCGCATTGCGGACGTGACCGGCGGCGACCCCTTCACGCGGATCTTCCTCCGCGCCGGTGAAGCGCGCGGCCGGGCGGGCGTCGACGACCTGTTCGGCATTCGTCTTCTGGTTTTCCTTCATGTCGGCAAGATTGCGAATGCCGCTCTCGTCCTTCCAGACGGTGAAGTGCCGGTGCCTGACGCTGGCCTTGCCGCTTTCCAGCGACCGCCCCTCCGCCTTCCACTTGGCGAGACCGCCGTCGAGGATCGCGACCTCGTGCGCGCCAAACGTCTTCAGCATCCACCAGGCGCGCGCCGCGGTCTTCAGCGGGCTGCCGTCATAGACGACGATACGGCTGCCATCGCCCAGACCGATCGCCTGCATGCGGCTGGCGAATTTCTCCGCGGACGGCAGCATGCCGGGCAGATCGGATGCGGAATCGGCGAGTTCGTCCAGGTCCATGAACACCGCGCCCGGAATGTGCGCCGCTTCGAACGCCGCACGCGCATCGCCATCCATCAGATAAGTGGCGTCGACGATACGAAGATCGCTCTTTTCAAGTTCGCCTGCCAGCCATTCGGTCGATACCAGCGAATCCATTGCGCGCGTCTCCTGAGCCTTGGTGTAATGGCGGTGATAACGCTGGCGGCTAGGCAAGGCTAGGGCCGGACCGTAGAGGCGGCGTCATGGAAACCACACATCTCGGCAAGACCAGTGGTCTGCCCGTCAGTCCCGATGCGGCCACGCTCGATTATCCGGCCAATCCGCGCCCCGGTGCGCATTATCTCGTGCGCTTCGCCGCGCCCGAATTCACCTCGCTATGCCCCGTGACGGGGCAGCCGGATTTCGCGCATCTCGTCATCGACTATGTGCCGGACCGGACCATCGTCGAATCGAAATCGCTGAAGCTCTTTCTCGGCAGTTTTCGCAATCACGCCGCCTTTCACGAAGATTGCACCGTCGGCATCGGTCAGCGGCTGACCGAGGAGATGAAGCCCGTCTGGCTGCGGATCGGCGGCTATTGGTACCCGCGCGGCGGCATACCCATCGACGTCTTCTGGCAGTCCGGCGCCCCGCCCGGCGATGTCTGGATTCCGGATCAGGGCGTGCCATCCTATCGCGGGCGCGGATAGCGACGGAACAGGACGACAGGCCGGGGCTTTGATGCAGGACCGTCCGTCTTTCAGGAGTTCGCCCATGTCCGTCACCGTCGCCATCGTCTACCACTCCGGCTACGGCCATACCGAGCGCATGATGCGTGCCGTGGCCGACGGCGCGGAAGGGGCAGGGGCCGCCGTCCACATTCTGAAAGCGGCCGAACTTGAACACGACACGGACGACTGGGCGAAGCTGGATCAGGCCGACGCTATCGTCTTCGGGTCGCCGACCTATATGGGGTCCGTTTCCGGTCCGATGGAGGTCTTCTTCGACAAGACGTCGAAGCCCTGGATGACGGGCGCATGGAAGAACAAGATCGCCGCCGGTTTCACGAATTCGGGTTCGCCGTCGGGTGACAAGGTCGTGACGATGATCCGCATGGTGACGGTCGCCGCACAGCTCGGCATGATCTGGGTCGGCTTCGACCAGCCCAAGGCCGATGATGGCAGCATGAACCGGCTCGGCGGCTATCTCGGCGCGCTCGCGCAATCCGACAATGCCCCGCCCGAAGAGGGCAACCCGCCGGAGGCCGACCTCAACACCGCGCGCGCCCATGGCGAACGCATCGCGCAAGCGACCATGCGCTGGCAGCGCGGCGGGATCGGTGGTTAGTCGATCCCCACGACCTTGTGCGTCTGCACACTTAGCCGCCACTGCGGATGATCCAGGCAATAGCGAACCGCCGCCGCGGTGTTCTGGGCAAGGTCGGGCGCGTCTTTCGGCTGCAGGAAGAAATGCTCGAAATCGAGCCCCTCGAAGTCCGCAGGCGTATTCTCGTCCTGCGGATACACCAGCTTCAACTCGTCACCCGATCTCTGAACCAGCGACGCATCCGCCTTCGGGCTGACACACAGCCAGTCGATCCCGTCCGGCGCCGCGATCGTGCCGTTGGTCTCCACCGCAATTCGGAAATCCCG
>JBCCAC010000066.1:0-9165 GCA_039815015.1 Pseudomonadota bacterium
ATCCCATATTCGAGGCGCATGACTCGCCGCCCACGGCCCCGGGTCAGGTGACATTCGTCGAGTGGCAGGACCGCGACGGGTTCGCCCGCATGCAGAAATCCGACGAATATCGCGCTCACCAGCAATATTTCACGACCGGCATCGAGCGGTTCGAATTCTACTGGCTCGATACCGTCCGGTAGCGAGGGCGCACGCACGCGCGTGCCGCGTTTACTGCGAACTAAGCCAGTTGCGGACCGCCATATTTCGGACATTCCGAACGGCAGACGCCGTCATGCGACCATTCGGGCGGGCGCCAGAGATAGGCGAGCTTGTCCTGCCAGCGACCGGCCGTGTCCATGCGGTCCTTCAACTGCCTCAGACCGGCGAACTGTGCGGTCAGGGGATTATAGTCATAGACCGGCTTCACGAGGCCCGGATTGGGTTCCTCGCCCAGATAGGCGGCACTGCCGAACAGCCGGTCGAACAGTAGCGTGACCTGACTGTAATTCCTGTCGATATATTGCGGCTGATTGGCGTGATGGATCTTGTGCATCTTCGGCGTCATCAGCACCCGGTCGATCCAGCCGAGGCGAGGCACGTAGCTCGCATGGTTCCAGATGCCGAAGGCGTTCGTGCAGACGCTGACCGCGATATAGAGCACCGGATCGATGCCGATGAAGGCCGGGATCACCGCGAACAACCGCTTCAGCTGGCCGTCGAGGAAGAAGCCGCGCGCGGCCGTCGAATGATTGAACTCGTTCGACGAATGATGGATCGCATGAAACGCCCAGAACAGGCCGACCCGGTGGTTCAGCCGGTGATCCCAGTAATAGGCGAATTCATGGGCGATGAAGGCGATCGGGATCGCCACCAGCAGCGGCATGCTCTCGACAAGGCGCAGATGGTCGTAGACCAGAACGTAGAGCGCCAGCGGTACCAGAATGCCGATGACGAGGTTGATGACGCTCGACATCAGGTTGAGCCCGATGGAATTGAGCGCATCCCGATTGTCGTAATGCGGATTGCCGCGAATGGCCCACAGCCGTTCCAGGATCACGCTGCCGAAATAAACGCCGGCGAGTATCCATATGGCGGCGGGTCCGCCCATGACGTCGATCGCGTTTTGCAGGCTGTCCATTTACAAATGGTATAACGGGATCGGCCTTGGGACAATGGCGGGTAAACGCGGTCGTCGGTCCCATCGGAAGCGGCCGGTTGCCGCAGCCTATGGCGCTATCTCATCGCCGTCCCACGCGAACAGCCTTCCGGTCTGCGCCGGGGTCAGCCCGTCGAGGACCTCGAGCAATCGTTCCGCGCTGTAACCGGGCGTGAACAATTTGCCATCGGGCACATTGCCCTGAAACGGTTCCGACAGGCGCGTGTCGACGGTACCGGGGTGGAGCGCGACGCAGATCGCCTGCGGTTTCTGACGCGCAAGCTCGATGGAGAGGGTGCGGATCAACTGGTTGAGCGCGGCCTTCGAGGCGCGATAGCCGTACCAGCCGCCGAGGCGATTATCGGATATGGAGCCGACGCGGGCGGAAAGGGCCGCGAACACGCCGCGATCCTTGCGTGGTAAGAGCGGCAGGAAATGCTTGGCGACGAGTGCGGGGCCGATCGCATTCAGGGCGAAGGCGCGGCCGAGATCGGGCGCGCTCAGCGCGCGGCGATTCTTCTCCGGACCATAATCACCGTCGTGGAGGAGGCCGGTGGCACAGATGACGAGGGCGGTCGCGCCGACCGTCTCCGCGGCGGTCGCAATGCTGGCTTCGTCTTCGATGTCGATGCGGCCCGGGACGGTGCCGGCGATCGCGGTGCCGGACCGCGACAGCGCGTGGACGGTATCGTACCGTCCACGCGCCAGAATCGCCTCGGTCAGCGCGCGACCGATGCCGCCCGACGCGCCGACGATGACGGCTGTCTTCGCAGGGGTGGCGCTCAAGCGTTCAGGCTGCGCAGCATCCAGGCCGCCTTGTCATGCACGGTCATACGGCCGATCATCATGTCGACCGTAACCTCGTCCTCGACGTCTTCGGCGATGGGCAAAAGGTCGCGGCAGGTCTGCGCGACATGTTCATGGTCGCGCGCCAGATGTTCGCACATGTCGAGCGCGTCGGGCGGCGTGTCCGGCGCTTCCTCCAGCTTCGAAAGCTTGCCGAAGGCGGAGTAGCTGCCGGGCGCGACCTCGCCCAGGGCGCGGATGCGCTCGGCCAGATCGTCCACCGCCGTCGCCAATTCGGTATATTGCTCCTCGAACAGGGTGTGCAGCGAGTGGAAGTGCGGTCCCTTCACGTTCCAGTGATAATTGTGCGTTTTCAGATAGAGCGAATAGCTGTCGGCCAGCACCTTGCCGAGTTCCTTGCCGACCTTCGCGCGGCCTTCCTTATCGATACCGATATGAGGCGTGGGCATGGGATTGGTCTCCTGATCGTTGATGTTCGTTCAGGGCATGAACGGCGTATCCCGGTCGCCGTTCCCATGAGTTTTTCGTTAAGTCTGATCGATCTGTCGGGCGACGCGACAGTCGCTCGGCTCAAGCCTTTTCGAGCGTCATCTGCAGAGGGTGCTCGTTCTTTTTCGCGAAATCGAGCACCTGGTTCACCTTCGTTTCCGCGACCTCGTAGGTGAAGACGCCGCACAGACCGACGCCCTTCTGGTGGACGTGTAGCATGACCTGGGTCGCTTCCTCCGTCGACATGCGAAAGAAGCGCTGCAGGACGATGACGACGAACTCCATCGGCGTATAGTCGTCGTTCAGCATCAGAACCTTGTAGAGCGACGGCTTCTTCGTTTTCGGCCGCGTGCGCGTGGCGACGCCGGTCTCGCCATCGGGCGGCCCGGCACCGTCGGCGTCGTCCTCATCCGCCAGGCGAGGCGCGTGCGTTCCGGGCAGAAACTCCATCATGATCTCCAGTTTAGGAATTTGCCCGGTCGGAACAAGCGCTGACGACGGGAAATGAAAAAAGGGGCCGTTCCGACAATGTCGAAACGGCCCCTTTTCGGGTCCGGATAGGACGGGTTAGGCGACCTTGTTGAGGGTCTGGCCGGCAACCGCCATACGGTTCTGGATCGGCGCCATCACGTCGCCCATCAGCTTGAACATGTGCTCGGTGACCGTGGAGGTCTGGTGCACCATGGCGTCAAACTGACCACGCACGAAATTGCCCTGCATTTCCATGGCTTCGGCCGGCGTCTTGACGCTCGGCAGCTTCTGCATGGTGGTGGACAGCTCTTCGGCGGTCTTCTTGGCGAAGTCCATCTGCTCGCGCGCGATCGACTGCGTGCCCTCGGCATAGACCTTACCGGCCTCGACCATCGCTTCGACGTTGCCGCGCGCGAAACCGCCCATCTCTTCCATGGACTTCACGCCGCGCTCCATCGCCTCACGGCTCTTGGCAGTCATGTCTTCCATCGCCGCGCGGCCCTGGTTCATCGCCGTCTCGGCCTGTGCCTTCATGTTCTCGGTCGTCTTGTTTGCGGTTGCCATGATCATGTTCCTCTCATTGGTTTTGTTCGTAAGTTTCGTTGCGGCGCGGGGTGTCGCCCGAACCGTCTTGGATTTGGCGGTTTTCACGGGCGTCCGCTTTGCCGCCGTCTTTTTCGGCGCTGCCTTTTTCAAAGCCGTCGTTTTCAGCGCCGTCTTCGTTGTGGTCTTCGTTGTGGATGTCGCCGTTTTGGCGGCAGCCGTCTTTGCGCTCGTCGCGGCCTTCTTCGTGCCGCTCGCCTTCTTCGAGGTCGCTTTCCGCGCCTTCGCGGCAGCCACCTTCGCCGATGCGACCGTTTTGACGGCGGTCGCCGGGGCCGTTTCGGTCCTGGCCGCGACCGGGGCCACATCCGCCGGCCTAATATCCGCCGATTTGGCCTTCGGTGTTGCCGCTTTCGGCACTACCGTTTCAGGCGTCACGGCCTTCGCCGACAGCGGCTTGGCCGGAGCGGGCGCGGCGGTCTTGCCGGTCGTCGCGCTCTCGGTTTTCCCCGCTTCGATTTTCGTGGCCATTGAATGTCTACTCCGGTTCGGAATCTTTATGCTGCATTGCACAATAGGTGATTTCGACCGATTCGTCAAGGGCCGATTGTGCAGTGCAGCATAAATGAAAAACTTTGCCGTTCAGACCTCTACGGCGGGAAGTCCCGATGCGGTAAGTTGTGCGTTGATCGCCGAAATCAAGCGTGTCAGCGCGTCGGGGTTCGTCGCTTCGGCGCGCGCGACGAGGACGTTCTGCGTGTTCGAGGCGCGCAGGAGCCACCAGCCATCGTCCGTCTTCACGCGCACGCCATCGATCTCGCTCATGTCCGCACCGGCGTCCGTAAGCTGTGCGCGCACCTCTTCGACGACGGCGAATTTGCGGTCCTCGTCCACCTCGAAGCGAAGCTCGGGCGTGTTGACGAGGCGCGGCATGGCGCTCTTCATGTCGGTCAGCGATGCGCCGGCCCGCGACAGCGCCCGCAATAATCTGACGGCAGCATAAAGCGCATCGTCGAACCCGTAATAGCGGTGCGCGAAGAAGATATGTCCCGACATCTCGCCCGCCAGCGGCGCGCCGGTTTCCTTCATCTTGGCTTTGACGAGGCTGTGGCCGGTCTTCCACATCAGCGGCTGCCCGCCGCGCTCGCCGACATGATCGAACAGCGCCTGGCTCGCCTTCACGTCGGCGATGATGGTCGCGCCGGGTTCGTCCTGCAGCACGTCCTCGGCCAGGATCATCAGCAGCTGATCGCCCCAGACGACGCGGCCCTTGGCATCGACCGCGCCGATGCGGTCGCCGTCGCCGTCGAAGGCGAGGCCGAAGTCGAGATCCTCGTCCTGCACCAGCGCGATGAGGTCGGCGAGATTCTTCTCTTCGGTCGGGTCGGGGTGATGATTGGGAAAATCACCGTCGATATCGGTATAGAGCGTCCGGTGATGGCCGGGCAGGGCCTTCACCAGCTTTTCGACCACCTGGCCCGCCGCGCCATTGCCGGTGTCCCAGCCGATGCGGAACGCCTTCGCCGGCGCGTCCGTCAGCAACCGCTCGACATAGCGATCCTCCAGGTCCACCCGTTCGGAGGTACCGGTGCCGGTCTCGACATCGCCCGCCGCCGCCATCGTGCCCAGGGCGGCGATGTCCTCGCCATAGAACGGCCCGGTGCCCAGCATCATTTTGAACCCGTTATAGTCGGGCGGATTGTGGCTGCCCGTCACCATCATGCCGCCATCGGCGCCGAGTTCATTGACGGCGTAATAGAGCATCGGCGTCGGCCCCAGGCCGATGCGGACGGCATCGATCCCGGCGGCGTTCAGCCCTTCGACCAGAGCCGCCTCCAGCGCCGGGCTGGAATGGCGCCCGTCATAACCGACGGCCACTTTCTTCCCGCCCTCGCGGCGCACGCGGGTGCCGAAGGTACGGCCCAGCCAGTGCGCGTCCGTCTCGGTCAGCGTGTCGCCGACGATGCCGCGCGCATCATACTCGCGCAGCAACGTGCGATGGAATTCGTGGGTCATGGGATCTCCGGCAGGTGGTTAGCTGACTGGGGGCGGGTCGTCGCCGGACGAGCCGGGCGGCGGGGCCGCCCCTGCCATCAGGACGTCGCGCGCCGCATTCAGTTCCGCGCTCGCCGCATCGCTACCGCCGCGATCGGGATGGGCCGACGCCATCGCGAGACGATAGGCGGTCCGGATTTCATCCGGCGTCGCGCTGGTCCGAACGCCGAGAAGTTTCGCGGCGCGGCGGCGCGTCATGCCGGCGGGGGGCGGAGCACGCAGGGCGCTCCACAGCAGATAGCCGCCGACCGTTCCGAGCCCGAGCCCGACGAACGCCTGTCCGCGCGCCAGAATGTAAAGACCGATCAGAAGGCCGCCGATACCGCCCATGATGCGCAGCCGTTTGGGCGTCAGGAGGCCGAGGTACCAGAAGACCGCGACGGCCCCCAGGAGAACGATGACGAGTGGGCCCATCAGGCGGCCCGGCGTACCGTATCGTCGGTCTTGCCTTCCGACAGATCGAGGCTGGCGACGAGCGCGCGCAGCTCCGCGCGGGCGGCGATGTGGCTCAGCTTCGCCTCGTCGATGACGTCGAGGTCGAGAAGCGTCAGGCCGCGCGGGAACAGCTCGCGATAGATGACGCGTTCGGAAAGGCCCGGCGCCACCCGGAACCCGACGCGCGGGGCCAGTTCGTCGAGCGCCGCGCCGACGCGCTGCATATTCTTGGCGGCAAGGTGTGCCATGCGGTTTCTCAGAACCACCCAGTCGACGCTGCCGCTGTCATGTTTCGCGCGTTCCTTGCGCGCGCTCCAGACCATCTCGGAATAGAAGCTGGGGCGCTTCACCTTGAACGTCTCCGGGTCGACCTGGCCGATCAGGTCGAAATCGACGAAGCTGTCGTTGATCGGTGTGATCAGCGTATCGGCGCGGCCCATCGCCGCCTGACCCAGCGCGCTCAGCCGGCCCGGCGTATCGACGACGATGATGTCCGCATCGGCCGCCAGTTCGGCGGTCAGACGCGCGCTCGCATCTTCGGCATCGTCGGCGATGACGACCGTTTCCGGCATGACGAGGCCGAGGCCATGCGCGCCTGAAAAGGTCTGACGGTTTTCCATGTACCGCGCAAAGGTGCGCTGGCGGCCGTCGAGATCGACGGCGCGAACGCGGCGACCCTCGACGGCGAGTGCGATGGCGACGTGAACGGCGGTGGTCGATTTGCCCGTTCCGCCCTTTTCGTTGCCGAAGGTGATGATGTGCGCCAAGGCGGCCCTCCCTTGACGATGGCTTCCGCGTTTCCGACAGGGCCGAATCCATGTCAATCGCAGGAGTGGCGCCGAATTGCGCATCATCAGAACGCGTGCGGACCTGACCGCCGCCGTCAGCGGGTGGAGAGAGCAGGCGGAAACGGTCGCGCTCGTCCCGACCATGGGCGCGCTTCACGCGGGGCATCTGGCACTCGTCACGGCGGCGCGGCAGGCCGCGACACGCACCATCGTCAGCATATTCGTCAATCCGACGCAGTTCGGCCCGGGCGAGGATCTGTCGCGCTATCCACGGCAGGAGACGGCCGACGTGGCGGCGCTGGCGGATGCGGGCGCCGACCTTCTCTATGCGCCAGGCGTCGAGGAGATGTATCCCGATGGGTTCGCCACGAACGTTCGCGTCGGCACGCTGGCCGAAGGTCTGTGCGGCGACGCGCGGCCGGGGCATTTCGACGGCGTATCGACGGTCGTGACCAAACTCCTCAATCAGGCGCGGCCCGATATCGCGCTTTTCGGTGAAAAGGACTGGCAACAGCTCGCGATCATCCGGCGCCTTGCGGCCGATCTCGACTTTCCGACCGAGATCCGCGGCGTGCCGACCGTGCGCGATGCCGACGGTCTGGCGCTGTCCTCGCGCAATGCGTTTCTAAGCGTGGCGGAACGCGAAGCGGCCAGCACGCTGCCCCGCGCCACCCGCGCGGCCGTGGCGGCGATCGGCGCCGGCACATCCATGGCAACGGCGCTGCAGACGGCGCGTGAGGAGATAGAGGCGGCCGGCTTCGCCATCGATTATCTCGAGGTCCGGGGCGCTGACGATCTCGTGCCGCTTCCGACGCTCGACCGGCCGGCACGCCTGTTCGTGGCGGCGAAACTCGGCGGTGCGCGTTTGATCGACAATCTCGCGATTCCATAGACCTGACCGGATTGCGACAGGCGTGACCTTTACGCTTTATTAAGAGGTCTTAACGAAATGCCGTCACGGCACGGCAGGACGGGGGCAACACTCTGCGGGCGGGCCGTCGACTCCTGCGGGTGACCCTATGGAACGCGAGACCATGTCGGAAACATCATCGATCGGCGAGGTCGTCCCCGCGACGACGCGTGATGATGCCCGCGATGATCGCCGCAATGATCCGGGCGCCAATATGGCGGTCGCGGTGCTTGCGCATGAATTGAAGACGCCCGTCAACGCGATCCTCGGCTATTCCGAAATGCTCGCATCCGGCAATGTCCCGGCCGAGCGGCAGGCGGATCACGCGGCGACTCTGTGGGAGGCGGCGCAGGCGCTGCACGTCGCGCTCGATGCGATCCTCGACATGGCGCGCCTGCAGGCCGGCGAGATCGACCTTGCCGATGAAGAGGTCGACATCGCCGCCACGGTACAGAGCGCCGCGCGGATGCTCGCGACGAGCGCGGCGGCGCGGCGCGTGCGCATCGATGCGCGCATTCCGCCCGATCTTCCGGCGATCACCGGCGATCCGCGCATGATTCGCCAGATCCTGATGAATCTCATGTCCAACGCGATCAAATATGGCGCCGAGGCCGGCCGCGTGCGCATTACGGCCCGTGTCGACCGCGCAGGCCGCCTGCTTCTCGATGTCATGGACGATGGCGAGGGCATCGCGCCTGCCGATGTGGAGGCGGTGATGCAGCCGTTCGGCCGCGGCCGTGCGACCGCGACGATCCCGGGGTCGGGTCTTGGTCTGCCGCTGACGAAGACGCTCGTCGAACTGCATGACGGCACGTTCCGCCTGATCGGGACGCCCGGCAAGGGCACGCGCGCGATCGTCTCGTTGCCGGCCGCGCGCATTGCCGGGGAAAGCGGCAACGGTCAGGGCGCTTTCATGTTCGTTCGCCCGCCCACCGGCGCGCCGAAACCTGGGCGTTCGGACGCGCCGGATTCGGTCCGTATCGGACGTTAACCATTTTCGAACACCTTGGCGTTTCTTTGACCCTCGTAACCGGGGAAAATGAGGGAACGATCAAATGGCCGATGAGATGAAAGTGGTCGCCGGCGACGCGCGCTTCCTGCAGCAGCAGCTGATGATGGCGATGTCGGGCGATGCCGAGGCGCTTTACGAGCTGGGCGTCGCATATTCGGTGGGCCGTGCAGGCGTCGACGTCGATCTGATCGCCGCGCACAAATGGTTCAACCTCGCCGCGCTGAAAGGGGACGAGCGCGCGAAGGAGGACCGGTCGGAAATCTCCGCCGAAATGTCACCCGCCGAAATCGCCGAGGCCCAGCGCGACGCCCGCGCCTTCCTCAAACTGGCGGCGTAATTTCAAGGACGCCTGTTCCGTCCCGCACCTCCGCCCTGACCACCCATCAAGGATACACTCCCATGGGTGGTCAGGGCGGAGGTGCGGAACGGAACAGACTTCGCAACAAACTACGCGCGCCCGCTATTCCTTTCTGAACGGCGTCATCTCGCCCAGGACGGCGACATCGCGAGCCACCGC
>JBCCAC010000356.1:0-2804 GCA_039815015.1 Pseudomonadota bacterium
CAGCATGGCGTGCGTCGCCCTGACCTCTGCCGCCAGTTCCAGGAACCGGCGCGCCTCGAACTTCTTCATCAGGACGACGGTCCCGCCCCATGCCAGCGCCGGCAGGAAGGTGACGAGCGTCGTATTCGAATAGAGCGGCGTCGAATTGATGAGAACAGCCTCATCATAGCCGACCGGCTTCGTCCCGGCGATCTGGCGCCAGCGCATCCGGTGCGAATGGACGATGCCCTTGGGAACGCCGGTCGTCCCGGAGGAATAGATGATATTGAACGGCAGGTCGGGATCGGGATCGACATGTGCCGGCGTCGCCTCCTCTCCGGACAGCCAGTCCGACCAGGCGAGACCCGCCCCGCCGTCGTCGATGGCGATGATCTGTGCCGTCAGCCTGTCGCCGTGCGCTCCCAGCGTGGCAGCCGTCCCGTCGTCCAGAAAGGCGAGGCGCGCTCCGGAATCGGCGATCATCGCCGCCATCTGTTCGCCCGTCACGCTGGGTGCGATCGGCGCGACGGCGGCCCCGGCCCGCAGCACGCCGATGTAGAGCGCGGCGTAGCGAAGGCCGGTTGCGGCACTGATGGAGACCGCCTCGCCCGGCAGGACGCCGTCCCGCTGCAACGATGCGGCGATGCGATCGACGATGCGGTCGAAGGCGCGATAGTCGACGCCGCGCCCGTCCATCATGACCGCGATGCGCTCCGGCCGCCGGCGGGCATGGTCGCGGATCAGGTCGGGCATGAAGCCCGATGGACGTTCGAGAAGGTCGGCGGCGCTCGGTTCTGTCATGTCCGCACCCTAGTGCGGCGATGGCCGCGGCGCGCCCTCATGCAAGCAGCAGGGGTCGGACCCCGCCCGACGCCCTAGCGAAAATTGTCGGAATAGCTCTGCAGCTTGATCCGGTGAACGCGCGGCGCCTCGACGTCGTAGGCGAGCCCGGCCTTTTCGGCATAGGCGATCGCTTCGTCGCGGCTTTCGAAGCTGAGCTGCAGCTGGCGCCGCGTGTCGCCGGAGCCGTACCAGCCGGTCATCGGATCGTGGCGCAGCCGGTCCTCCGGCACATATTCGACGATCCATTCGTCGGCGCGCGCCTTTCCGGATGACATGGCGCTCATCGCGCGCTGATAGATTCGAGCGGTCATGGGCAGGCGACGTGCCGCCTCCGGCGCCTATCGTCAATAGGCGCGCGAAATGGCGAAGCGCACCGTCTCCGTCAGCGCCGCCTTTGCCGACGACGCCGGGAAATCGGCGATCGCATCCAGGGCCAGCCGGCCATAGTGGCGCGCGCGCTGCAACGTATCATCAAGCGTGCCGAGATCGGCGATGCGCGCGCGGGCCTCGGCGAAGTCGGCGTCGCTCACCCGGCGGCCCTCCATAGCGTCGCGCCAGAAGGTACGCGCGGCCGCATCGCCGCGGCGGTAGGCGAGAATGACGGGGAGGGTCAGCTTGCCATCGCGAAAATCATCGCCCGCATCCTTGCCCATCGTTTCGGTGTCGCCGGCATAGTCGATGGCATCGTCGACCAGCTGGAAGGCGATACCCAGATTGCGGCCGTAGGATTCGAGCGCCGTAACGGTCGCTTCGGGCGCTTCCGCGACGACGCCGGCGATCTGGCAGGCGGCGGCGAACAGAACGGCGGTCTTGGCCGTGATGACCTGCAGATAACGCTCTTCCGTCGTCTCGATCTGCCGCTGCGCCTGCAACTGGTCGACCTCGCCCTCGGCGATGACCGCGCTCGCCGACGAGAGAATCTTGAGAACGCGCAGGCTGCCGTCCTCCACCATCAGTTCAAAGGCGCGGCTGAACAGGAAATCGCCGACGAGGACGGCCGCCTGATTGCCCCAGATCAGATTCGCCGCGCGCTTGCCGCGCCGCTGTTCCGACCCGTCGACGACGTCGTCGTGAAGGAGCGTGGCGGTGTGGATGAACTCGACCGCTGCGGAGAGTTTGTGATGCCGCGTCCCCTCATAGCCGACCAGGCGGCCGCTCGCGAGCGTCAGCATGGGGCGGAGGCGCTTGCCGCCGCCGGCGATCAGATGGCCGGCAAGCGTCGGGATGACGGCGACGTCCGACTGCATCCGGGCGAGGATGATTTCGTTGACGCCGTTCAGTTCCGGCGCGACCAGTTGCATCAGCGGCGCGATCGAGGGCGCGGGGTCTTGCGCCTGCGTCAACTGGTGGATCGTGGCGCTCATGACGGGTTCCTCAATCGGACGTAACGGTTCAGGGCAGCCCGTCTGCCGCGTCGGGTATGCCCTTGTCACTTACCCTTTTGGCCGCAAATGTGGCGAGATGACCGACACAAATGACCGACTTTCGCAATATCGCGCCAGTATCGACAATATCGACGCGGCGCTGGTGCACATTCTTGCCGAGCGGTTTCGCATCACCAAGGCGGTGGGCGCCTACAAGGCCAGAGAAGGCCTGCCGCCTGCCGACAAGAGCCGCGAGGCGGAACAGATCGCTCGTCTACGCCGGCTGGCCGAGGGCGCGAACCTAGACCCCGACTTCTCCGAAAAATTCCTCAATTTCATCGTGGCGGAAGTGATTCGCCATCACGAGCAGGCACGCGGATAGACGGAATCCGCCATCGCAAGGCAGCCCGCCCCCTCGAAACGCGCCGGCGGATGCGCTAAATAAAGATCATGGCCACCGGTTCCCCAAAGCTCACCCGTCCGCCCGAAACCGCCGAGGACTGGACCGTCCCGCAGGATTGGGAGGCGTTTTCCGATATCGAGCACGGCGTCTGGGACACGCTTTTTCGGCGTCAATCGGCATTGCTGCCCGGCCGCGCGGCGCAGGCATTTCTCGAC
>JBCCAC010000416.1:0-1988 GCA_039815015.1 Pseudomonadota bacterium
CTCTTTTTTTCTTCCCCTCCTTTTTTCTTTCTCTTGCAATCGCTCCCATTTTCCTTCTTTCTTTCTCCTCTCGCGAGTGGAGGAGTGGCGTCGAGGTGGAGAAGCAATATCTGGGAGGTAGCGGCGCTGGCCGTGATAATCGTTGAGCGCCCAGTGCCAGGTCGAGCGATTGTCCCACATCGCGACCGTACCGGGGCGCCATTTCAGGGTCGTATGATATTCGTCCTGCGAGCAGTGCGCATAAAGCGCGAACAGAAGCGCGCGCGATTCCTCCTCGTCCATGCCGATAATATGCGTCGTGAACGCGGCGTTGACATAAAGGCCCTGCCGGCCGGTTTCGGGGTGAGTCAGGACGACGGGATGCACAGCCTCCTGCACGGCCGCGTCGGCATTCCCGAACCGGTCGCCGGCATTCGCCGCTTCCGCCGCACCGGTGCCGAAGACCTGCGCACTGCCATGGTGCGCCTCTAGATGTTCGACCTTCGCCTTTAAATCGTCGGAAAGGCCATCATAGGCGGCGCTCATGCCGGCGAACTTGGTGTCGCCGCCCGTCGCGGGAAGCTCGACCGCCTTCAGGATCGAGCCCATGGCGGGCACCTGGTCATAGCTGTGATCCGTGTGCCAGCCGCCGCCGATATTGCTGGTCTGATCCGGCTCCTTGAGCACTTCGGCGATTTGCGGATGGCCGGCGACCGGATGGAAGAAGCGGTTGATGTCGATCTCGCCCCAGCGTTCGGCAAAGGCGATGTGATCCTCGGGCGTCAGTTCCTGGTCGCGAAAGGCGATCATGCCATGTTCGTGGAATAGGTCGCGAATATCGGCGAAGGCGCTGTCCGTCAGATGGCCCAGATCCAGATCGCGGATTTCGACGCCGACCGCCTCGCTCATCGGACTTGCGCGCATGATCGTCTCCCTTCACGCTTCCTTATAAGCGATCGAAATCCCGCGTGAAACTGACATGGCGCGCGCCGCCATCGACGGCGATCGTCTGACCCGTGACCGAATCCGCGCCGATCAGCCAGGCGACGGCATCGGCGACCTCCTCGGGCGTCGGCAGTCGCTGCAAGGGCATTGCGCGACGGGCGGCACCAAGAACGCTCTCGTCATAATTCGGCGTCGGCAGGGTCAGGCCGGGCGACACCGCGTTCACCCGGACGCGCGGCGCCAGGGCGCGTGAAAGAATCTCCGTCTGCCCGGCGAGGGCGTATTTCGAAATCGTATAGGCAAGATTGTCGCCATGCGGCTGCGCCAGGCGCTGGTCGAGCAGGTTGACGATGGCGCCGTCGCGATCCTGCGGCAGGCGCGCGAACAGTTCCTTGGCAAGGAGAGTTGGCGCGGCGGCGTTCACGAGGAAATGCGACTGCAGTGTTTCCGCATCGATATCGGACAGCCGGTCCTCGCCAAACATGGACGCGCTGTTGACGAGCGCGGTGATCGGCGTCTCGAAGGCCCGCTCCGCCGCCTCGAACAGCAATTGCGGCGCCTCGGCATCGACCAGATCGGCGGCGAACCGCTCGTGCCGGACCCCGGATTTGGCGAGGCTGTGCGCCAGAACGTCGTCGAGCTCGGGTTGCGAACGATAGTGGAGGGCGAGCGCCCAGCCTTCCGCCGCCAGCCGCGCCGCAATGGCCGCGCCGAGACGTTGCGTGCCGCCTGTGACGAGGGCGAGCTTCATCCGGCCGCTTTCATCGCGCCCGTCTTCATCGTGTCCGTCTTCATCGTGTCCGTCTTCATCGTGTCCGGGTCCGTTCGATGCCGATGGTCTCGTTCTTTTCGGTGAGCGCCGTCTTGACGATGTTCACGCTGACGGCGGACACCCGCCCGTCGGTCATGATGCGGTCGATGATCGCATCGGCAACCGCTTCCACCAGGACGTAGTGCTGGCCGTCCGGACAGGTCTTCAGGATCGCGTCCTTCAGATCCATGTAATTCTTCGATTCCGACAACTTGTCGTCCGGCGCGAAATGCGCGGGTGCGTCGAGGTCGGC
>JBCCAC010000084.1:0-8335 GCA_039815015.1 Pseudomonadota bacterium
CCACCGACGATCGTGAAGTCGCCGTAAAGCGGAAACGCGTCATCGACGGCTTTCAGCTCGCCGATCATGGTGTCCGAATTGTCGGGGAGGGCGACATTGGCGCGCATCTGCACGACTTCGGTCAGTTCGCCTTCGGCCTGGAAAGCGGCGCGTTCCGCCGGCAGCGCACGGCGCTGGGCAATCCGGACTTCCACATCGCCGCCCAGTATCGCCTGCCCCTCAGCGGAAAGGGCACCGGCTATGGACGCCGACAGGCTGCCGACACCGGCGATCGCGGCGACGCCCAGGAACAGACAGACCGCAAGAAGACGCAGGCCGCCAAGCCCGCCGCGCAGATCGCGCAAAGCGAGGCGCAGCGGCAGGTTCACGCCACGTCGCACTGACAAGGGATGAAGTAGATCTGGATATATGCGGTCCTCACACGGCCACCGTCATCGCGTCCTTGACGATCAGACCGTCGCGCATCTCCACGGTGCGGGCGCAGCGGGCGGCGACTTCGGGATCGTGCGTTACGAGGAGCAGCGTCGTTCCCTGCGCGCGTTGCCGGTCGAACAGCAATTCGACGATTTCATGGCCGGTGGCGCCATCGAGATTGCCGGTCGGTTCGTCGGCGAACAGGATCGCCGGGCCGGGCGCCGTCGCGCGGGCGATGGCGACGCGCTGCTGCTCGCCGCCGGACAATTGCGCTGGATAATGATCGAGGCGGTGACCGAGGCCGACCGCATTCAGCTCCGCCTCGGCCCGGGGAAACGCATCCTCGATACCGTCCAGTTCCAGCGGCACGGCGACGTTTTCGAGCGCCGTCATGGTCGGAAGCAGGTGAAAGGCCTGGAGGACGATGCCGATGCGGCCGCGGCGCGCCCGGGCGAGCGCGTCTTCACTCATGCCGGAAAAGTCGGCGCCCGACACGGCGATCCGCCCGCCAGTGGCTCGTTCAAGCCCTGAGAGAACCGCCATCAGCGAGGATTTGCCCGACCCGGACGGGCCAAGCACGGCGACGCTTTCGCCGCGCCGCATGGAAAGGTCGACACCGCGCAATATGTCCACCGGCCCCGCCGCGCCGGCAAGGGTCAGGGTGACATTCTCAGCCTGAATGACAATATCGGCGGCGGCCCCGGGGTCGTCGTCAGCCATTTTCGGGAAGGAGTCCTTCCATGTCGCACGGATTGAAGTCACGCTCATATGGGGCGCCGGCGCGCTTTGTCCATTGGCTCGCGGCTCTCTTCATCCTGATGCTGCCTGCCGGCGCGGCGGCCGAAACGAAGACGATCGTGGCCTTCGGCGATTCTCTGACCGCCGGTTACCGCCTCGCGCAGGACGAAGGCTTCGCGCCGCAGCTCGAAACCGTGCTGAATCGCCGCGGCCTCGATGTTCGCGTCGTGAATGCCGGCGTGTCGGGCGAGACGAGTGCCGGCGGACGCGCGCGCGTCGGCTGGACGCTCGACAATATGGCGGTGAAGCCCGATCTCTTGATTCTGGAACTGGGCGCTAACGACATGCTGCGCGGCCTCAACCCGCGCGAGACGCTGAGGAACCTCAATGCGATCATCGAGGAGGTGGACGCCCGCGGCATTCCGATCCTTCTGACCGGCATGCTGGCGACCCCCAATGTCGGCGAGGCGAACTTCCGCTATTTCAACAGCATCTATCCGTTTCTTGCCGACCGGCATGGAACGGCCTTCTACCCCTTCTTCCTGCGCGGCGTGGCGCTGAGGCAGGACTATCTCCTCGACGATTTCCTTCACCCCAATGCCAACGGCGTGAAGATCATCGCGCAGGGGATCGCACCCACGGTCGTCGAGGCGCTGCAATGAGCAAAGCGATCTGGACGAGCGCTGCGCTCGGGATGATGGGACTCAGCTCTGCTGCGCAATGCAGCGAGTGCGACTGACCCCATGCACCGCCTGTTCGTCGGTATCGATCCGCCCTTCGAGGTGAAGGACACGCTCATGGACGTCATGGGCGGCGTCATCGGCGCGCGTTGGCAGGACGAGGATCAGCTGCACATGACGCTGCGCTATATCGGCGAGCAGACGACCGGCATGGCCAATGACATCGCCGAGGTGCTGGGGCGGGTGACAGCACGGCCGCTGACGCTGGCGATCCGCGGCGTCGGGCTGTTCGACCGGCGCGGACGGCCGGACCAGCTATGGGCACGCGTCGCACCGCCGGATGATGCGCGGCGGCTGCATCACAAGGTCGGCCGCGCGCTGGAAACGCTCGGTATCCCGCCGGACGGGCGCGCCTACCAGCCGCACATCACGCTGGCGCGGTTTTCCCGAGGATCGGGGCCGCTCGACGATTTCATGACGCGGCATGGCGACCTCAGCGTACCGCCGTTCGTCGCCACGGACTTCTGCCTTTACGAAAGCCGCCTGACGCAGGAGGGCGCCGTCTACGACATCGTGGAGCGCTATCCGTTCGCGCAGGGTTCGTTGTTCGAAATGGAAATGGGACGGTTCGGCTAGGGCTACGCTATAGTTGTGCGTTTCTTGACGCTTCAGCGTCGAGGAACGCACGATACGAACCCGGAAAGCCTTCCCTACATCGCCTGTCTCAAATTCCGGATCAGGCCCGTAATCCCGGCATCGATCTGCGCGAACATGGTCTCGAACGCGTCCGTGTCCATGCCCCAGGGATCGAGGACATCCTCGTCCAGGCTGTCGGCATGGGACAGGAGCGTCGACATGGACGCGGTCGCGCCGGGCGACGCCAGACGCTTCAGGTCCGAAAGGTTCGCCCGGTCCAGCGCGACCAGATGCGTGAAATTCTGGAAATCGTCCGGCCTGACCTGCCGCGCGCTCAGGCCGCTGATGTCGAAGCCGTTCGCCCGCGCGACTTCGATGGAACCGGGCTGCGGCGGATCGCCGATATGCCAGTCGCCCGTGCCGGCGGAATCGCACGTCGCCGACAGCCCGGCGGTCGCGGCGCGGTTGCGAAACAGGCCTTCTGCCACTGGCGAGCGGCAGATATTTCCCAGGCAGACGAAAAGGATGTTGGGCTCGGTCATCTTGTAAATGCAACGCTTTCCATGGCGGGGCGCGCCTGCTAGCCGCTTTGTCGCGACACTGCAAAATGCAGGCCGCTTTGGGGAGGGGGTGCCGATGACCGACGAGGAATTGCTCGCCGCGCGGCAGAAAGATGTCGGCAGTTCCTATGCCTGGTACGTTCTCGGCGTCCTCGTCCTCGTCTACATGCTGAATTTTATCGACCGGCAAATCCTGTCGATCCTCGCCGAGGACATCAAGGCCGACCTCGGCATCGATGACGGCGATATGGGGTTTCTCTACGGCACCGCCTTTGCGGTGTTCTACGCGCTGTTCGGCATTCCGCTCGGGCGCCTCGCCGATATGTGGGTCAGGAAGCGGCTGATGGCGATCGGCCTTGCGATCTGGTCGTCGATGACGGCGCTGTCGGGCCTCGCCACGAATTTCGCGCAAATCGCCGGCGCCCGCATCGGCGTCGGTATCGGCGAGGCGACGGCAAGTCCGGCCGCCTTTTCGATGATTTCAGACTATTTTCCCAAGGAAAAGCGCGCGACGGCGCTCGCCATCTACTCCGGCGGTCTGTATCTGGGCGGCGGCATTTCGCTCTTCATCGGCGGCAGCGTCGCGGGCGGCTGGAACGAGGCGTTTCCGGGCGGCTGGGACGGTCCGCTCGGTCTGAACGTCGTCGGCTGGCAGGCGGCGTTTCTGGCCGTCGGCATTCCCGGCATCCTCGTCGCCCTCTGGGTCGCGACCCTGCGCGAGCCGCTACGCGGCATGTCGGAAGGCACCTATCAGCCGCCTGACCCGGCACCCTGGGGCAAATTCTTCACCGAATTGTCGAGCGTCATCCCGCCGCTCACCCTGATCGACGCGGCCCGCGCAGGCGTCGGCGCACTCGTCCGCAATCTGGTGGCAGCGATCGTCATCGCGCTCGCCGCCTGGGGCCTGATCGCCTTCACCGGCAATGTGAAGCAGTTCGTCGCCCTCGGCATCGGCGCCTATGCCGTCTACAGCTGGGCGCAATCGATCAGGCGCCGCGACCCGGCAACCTACGCGCTCATCTGGGGCACGCCGTCCTTCCTTCTGACGCTCGTCGGGTTCGGGTCGATCGCCTTCAACACCTACGCCGCCAGCTTCTGGGGCGCTCCCTATGTGCTCAGGAGCTTTCCCGGCGTCGATCCGGCGACCGTGGGCCTGCTGCTGGGCGGCGTGGGCGCGGGCGGCGGCTTCGTCGGCGTCGTCCTTGGCGGGCGCATCTCCGACATGCTGAAGGCGCGCAACCCGGCCGGCCGCGTGTTCGTGGGGCTCTTCGCAATCCTGGCGATGGTCCCTGCCCTCCTGATCATGTACACGACATCGAGCCTGACGCTGTTCTATCTCGTCAACATTCCCGCCTCGATCGTCAGCAGCTTGTGGGTCGGCGTCGCGGCGGCGACCAGCCAGGATCTCGTTCAGCCGCGCATGCGCGGCGCGGCAACGGCGACCTATTTCCTGGGCACGACGCTCATCGGCCTCGGCCTCGGTCCCTGGTTCGCCGGCGAAGTCTCCGCACGCAGCGGCGACCTGGCGACGGGCGTCCTCAGCCTGCTCGTGATGGTACCGGTGACGGTCACCTGCCTCGTCCTTCTGTACCGCCGCCTGCCGGAGGCGGAGGCGACGAAAGACGCGCGCGCCGAAGCGGCTATGGCTGCAGCGGCCGCCGGACCGGGCTTATCGAATTGACGGGCTTGCCCGCAGGCGCCGGAGCGTAGAGCCTCGCGACAAATGTCAGAATGAATGAGGGCACCGGATGTCGGACTATGATTACATCATCGTGGGCGCGGGCAGCGCGGGGTGCGTGCTTGCCAATCGTCTTTCCGCCGACCCCGCCAATCGCGTCCTGCTGCTGGAGGCGGGCGGGCGCGACAAGTCGATGTTCATCCATTTCCCCGCCGGCATCGGCCAGCTCATTTCGCCCGACAAGATCGCGAAGGAAAACTGGGGCTACTATACCGAGCCACAGGATCATCTGAACGACCGCCGCCTGTTCTGGCCGCGCGGCAAGGTGCTGGGCGGCTCCTCCTCCATCAACGGCATGGTCTATATTCGCGGCCACTCCTCGGACTACGACCGCTGGGCGCAGCTCGGCTGTACGGGCTGGGGCTGGGACGATGTTCTGCCCTATTTCAAGCGGTCCGAGGATTCCGAACGGGGCGCGACGGACCTTCACGGCTCAGGCGGCCCGCTACATACGACGAAGCGGGCGATGAAGGGGCCGCTGGAAGACGCGTTTCTCAAGGCCTGCCAGGAGGCAGGACATACGCTGACGAACGATTTCAACGGGCAGCAATTCGAGGGAGCGGGGCATTATGACGGCACCTGCAAGGATGGTTCGCGCTGGTCCGCCGCCGCCGGCTATCTGACGCCCGTGATGGACCGGCCCAACCTTGAAATCCGCACGGGCGTCCTCGCCGACCGCGTATTGTTCAAGGGGCGCCGCGCCCATGCGCTCGGCATTCGTCAGAACGGCCGCGCCGACATCGTGTCGGGACGCGAGATCATCCTCGCCGGCGGGGCCATCAACTCGCCGCAGACCTTGATGCTGTCCGGCATCGGCCCGGCCGATCATCTGAAAGCACATGGCATCGACATCGTCGCGAACAGCCCCGACGTCGGCGGCAATATGCAGGATCATCTCGATTTTCTGCTGCAGTGGCATATCGAGGCTCCGGTCAGTCTCAACAAGAATGCGCATTTCCACAATCAGCTCAAGGCGCTCGGTAGCTGGCTGGCGAAGCGGGACGGCACGGGAAGCTATTATCCGACCTCGACCGGCGCGTTCCTGTCGACGCGCGAAGGGCTGGCCGCACCTGACATCCAGTTGCACTTCCTTGCCGCCATCGGCGCCCCGCACGGGCGCGGCAAGATGGGATCCCGGCACGGCTTCTCCATCCATGTCTGCCAGCTGCGCCCGGAAAGCCGCGGCACCATCCGGCTGGCAAGCGCCGATCCGTCGGACCATGCGAAGATCGACCCAAATTACTGGTCGGCGCAGGAGGATATCGACACCTCGCTCAAGGGCATCGAGATCACGCGTGAGATCGGCAATCAGCCCGCCTTCCAGCAGTTCGGCCTGACCGAAGTCTGGCCCGGCCCCGATGCCAGCGACCGCGACACCATGATCGAACGCGCGAAGGAATGGGCGGAAACGATCTATCATCCCGTCGGCACCTGCCGCATGGGCGTAGACGACAATGCGGTTCTCGATCCGCGGCTGCGCGTCAACGGCGTCGAGGGACTTCGCGTCGTCGATGCTTCGGTGATGCCGAACCTCGTCAGCGGCAATACCAATGCGCCGACGATCATGATCGCGGAAAAGGCGAGCGACATGATCCTGGAGGACGCGAAGCAGGCGCTTGCAGCGTGAACTTCGATCGCCTGCGCAACCAATAGACTGCGCTCGGGATGAGAAGCCAAGGAATATGACATCATGACGAAGATCGAGTCGTTCAGCATCCCGGTCGAAGCGGACGAAACCGCCTGGATCCGGGACCGCGTCAAGGCGTTCCGATTCTTCGAAGAGCCCGAAGATGCCGGCTGGCGCTATGGCGCAAATCGGGCCTATCTGGAGACTCTGCGCCGCTACTGGCTGGATGAATTCGATTGGCCCGCGGCGGTCGCGAACCTCAATCGCCATCCGCACGTCCGCGTCGAGGTGGAACCGGATTTCCGCCTGCATGCCATCCATCGGCGGAGTTCACGCGCCGACGCGCGCCCTCTGCTCATCGCGCATGGCTGGCCGGGATCGGTGCTGGAATTCGACGCCATCATCGAGCGGCTGGCGGAACCGGAGAATGCCTCGATCCCCGCCTTTCACGTCGTCGCGCCGTCCCTGCCCGGCTATGCCTGGTCGGACAAGCCGGCCGCGCCGATCGGCCCGCGCCGCGTGGCATCGCTTTATGATAAACTCATGCCTGCGCTCGGCTATGAGCGCTACGTCTATCAGGGCGGCGACTGGGGCAGCGTCATCGGCGGCTGGGTCGGTCTCGATTCGGAACGCGTCGAAGCGCTGCATCTGAACGGATACGGCCTGCGCGCGGCCGACATGACGCCGCGAACGGACGAAGAGCGCGCATGGCTGAAATGGGCGCTCAGGATTCGCGACACCGAGACTGCCTATCTGCAGTTGCAGGGCACGAAGCCGCAGAGCCTCGCCTATGCCATGATGGATTCCCCCATGGGCGTCGCCGCCTGGCTTGCGGAGAAATTCTGCGGCTGGTCGGACACGGGCGAACAGAACCCGGAACCGCCCTTCACGCACGATCAGATGCTGACCAACATCATGATCTATCTGACGACGCGCAGCTTCCACACGGCCACCTGGCTCTATCGCGGCATGTTCGAGGAGGGCGGTTTCGCCATGCCGGACGGCCGCCGGGTCGAGGTCCCGACCGGCGTCGCCGCCTTCCCCGCCGACCTTCTCGCCTTCCCGCCACGCGCGATGGTCGAGCGCGGCTATAATGTCGTCCACTGGACCGACATGGCGGAGGGCGGCCATTTCGCCAGCCTTGAAAAGCCCGACCTGTTCCTGGCGGATGTCCGAAAATTCGCGGCAGGTCTCGGCTGATCATCAGCGAACGAAACGCTTAGCGGCCGACGGAAACCGGTCTTGTTGTATCACTGGCGCATATTAGACTTCTTCCCATCGAAGGAGGTGCGCCATGCACCATCATGCCCTCATAATCGCCTTTGCGGCGACACTATGCACTGGCGCGAACGCCCAGGACGCCAGCGCCGATCTGCAAACGGCTGACGAGACGACCGAGTCCATCGCGGCAACCGATATCGCCGAAACGCCGCGTTCGCTCGAAGATCTGAAAGCGGATCTCGCCACCTGCCTGGCGCGGACATGCGACCCGGCCGACGATATCGAGGCCAGTCTCGCCTATGCCGAAGAACTGTTCGTGACCGGAGATATCCGGGCGGCACGCGCCATTCTGGCGGAGACCATCGAACGCAACGAAACCACAGCTCCGGAAAATCCCGAACCCATGTCGGGTCTTTATCGCGCCAGCGCCCGCCTGGCGGAACAACTCGGCGATCTGGATGCCGCGCAACAAGATCTGACCCGAATGCGTGACGTCCTGCGGGATCATGATGCGGCGAACATAGAGGGCCGCCTCACCACCGAAATCGAGCTGGCGGACGGAATGCGCAAGGCGGCAGACTGGATGGCGGCCGAGGACGGCTATCGGCACGCCTTGCAGCTCGCGCTGGAGAATCAGCATACAAGAATGCAGGCATTGGCGACCATGCGGCTCGCCGATACGCTGATGCACGCGCCGGTCGACCTGAGCATCGTCGACGCC
>JBCCAC010000065.1:0-9205 GCA_039815015.1 Pseudomonadota bacterium
GAATGCGTCGGCGAATACGCCACCTACATCAGCCGCATCCGCAAGGACCCGACGGTCAAGCAAGGCCTCAACCTGTGGTGCGTCAGCGACAACCTCAGGAAGGGCGCGGCGCTGAACGCGATCCAGATCGCGGAACTGCTGGGGCGCGAGCGGTTGCAGAAGGGGTAGAGCGGCCTACCGCCGCCGCTGCGCCGCCACCTGCCGGAAGCCCTCGACCGTGCCTGCGAACATCCCTGCCATCGCGTCGCCGATCGCGTCCGGCGTCGCCGCCAGCGTGCCGCCGGGGAAGGGCGGGGCGGGGGCGTATTCCGCCGACAGCATCAGCGCCTTGGCATAGGGCTCGCCGCGCATCGCCGCGACCAGGGCCAGGCCGAAGTCCAGGCCGGCGGAGACGCCCGCGCCCGTGATGCGGTTGTCGTCGGTAACGACGCGGTCGTCGACCGGGATGGCGCCGAATTCGGGCAGGAGATCGTGCGCCGCCCAGTGCGAAGTCGCGCGGCGGCTGTCCAGAAGACCCGCCTGACCCAGGATCAGCGACCCGGTGCAGACGCTCGTCACATAGCGCGCCCGTCCGCCGCGATCGGCGACGAAATCGACGACATCCTCGCGCTTCATCGCCGCCAGCGTCCCCATAGTGCCACCGGGCGCGAAGATGACGTCGAGCTGTGCCGGCACGTCCGCCATGCGGATGGTCGGCTCGATGGCAAGGCCAAGATCGCTCGCCACCGGTTTCAGATCGTCCTCGGTCGTCACCAGGTGCACGGTCGCGCCCATCATGCCGCCGAAGAAATAATGCGGCCCGACGAGGTCGAGCGCGGTGAAGCCCGGATACATCAGCATGGCGACCTGTTCCTGCCCGTGCATCCTGAGGTTCGGCACCGCCATCAGATCCTCGTGCGCCGTCTCGGCGCGGGCGTTCGCCGCCGCCAGCCGCGCGGCCGGGTCGGCGAGCCGGGCGGCCGCGCGTTCGAGGGCGAGAAACGGCGCGAGCAGGCTGGCCCCGCCAAGCCCGGCGAGAAGCGTGCGTCTGTCGGTCATGCTATCGGTCTCCTTCAGAAATCGAGGTCCAGCGTCACGAACGCGGCGCGCGGATTGCCGGGCCGCACGACGGCCTGGGCCAGGAATTGGTAGGGGATGAAATAATCCTCGCCGAGGATGTTCTCGACGCGGAGGCCGAGGCGGGCCGGGCCGGTCTCGTAACTGACCTGCGCGTCGACGGCGGCATAGGAATCGCTTTCGAAACTGTTTGGCAGCGTCAGCTCCGCCGCCGACGCCGCCGTGACGCCCGCGCCGATGCCCAGGCCCAAAAGCGGCCCGTCCAGCACCCGGTAGCGCGCGGCGAAGCGGCCCTGATGCTCCGGCACGCGCGGCAGGCCGTCGCCTACCGGGATCAGCGTGTCCTCGCGCACCTCCGCATCGGTATAGGCGTAGGTCGCGAGCAGCGAGATCGCGGCGGTCGGTTCCCAGATCAGATCGGCCTCGACGCCCTGGCTGCGCTGCCGTCCGGTCTGGATCGAGGTGAAAAAGGTTGTCGGATCGGGCGTCGGCACGTTCGTCCGCTCGATGTCATAGGCGGCGATCGTGCCCGTCAGGCCGATCTCCGTCAGCGCCAGCTTCACGCCGGCCTCGAAACTCTCCGAGCGTTCCGGCAGGGGCGCGAGGCCGGGATTGTTGAAGAACAGGCTGAGCCGCGATCCCGTCGCATAGCCGCCGAACAGCGAGACGCCGTCCGTCACATCCACCGTCAGCCCGACACGGGGATCAAACTCGGTATAGGTGATGTCATTGCCGGCACCGCCCAACGCCTCGGTGATGGTCAGCTCGCTGTATCTCAGGCTGACCAGCAGATGCACGCGATCGAAGGCGGTGATCTGGTCGTGCGCGTAGACCGCCACCGTCTCATAGCGGTTTTCCAGGAAGGTCGTCAGCGGCGGTATCTCACCGAAGGCCAGGTCGCTCGCCGGATCGGCGTAATCGAGCGTCCCGATCGGCATGAGGTCGAACCCGCTGGCGGCGAAGAAATCGACGTCGTCATACTGGACGCCCAGAAGCGCCGCATGTTCTAGGGGGCCGGTCGTGAACTGGCCCGTGACGCTCGCATCGACGGTCCATTCGTCGATCGTGTTCGGCAATTGTCCGGTAATGATCGGGAACGTCGTTCCCGTGCCGGGAAGGACCGCGAGAAAGGGAAAGCTCGACACTTCCTCGAAATCATTTTCGTAGCGCCTGACACGCAGCGCCGCCGAGACCCCGTCCGCGATCGGCTGCCGCACGCTGAAATCGGCGGTCAGGTTTTCAATGACGGTCTCCGGCGCATCGCTCGCGCCCGAAAAGCGGAACTGCGGCACGCCAGGCACGTCGGCGATCTCGGCGGGGAGACCGGTATATTCCAGCTGTTCGGTCCGGTCGTAGCGAAAGAGGGCGCTGATGTCCGTGCCGCCGGGCAGCACCGCCCGGATCGCGGGACTGACGAACAGCCGTTCCTGCCGCACGCCGTCGATCGGATCGCCGCCGTCGCGATAATCGCCGATGACCCGCGCCGACAGGCCCTCGGCCAGTTCGACATTGGCATCGCCGCCGATCTGCAAGAGATTGAAGCTGCCCGCACGCCCGCGCAGCCGCAGGCGATGGCCGGGCTGGGGCAGGGCGCTGACGAGATTGATGAGCCCGCCGACGGGCGCGCCCGTCCCGCCGCCGTAGAGCGTCGAGGTCGGCCCCTTGGCGACCTCGACCCGGTCATAGGCGAGGAGGCTGGCGGGGTCGGACACCGCCGTATCGCCATAGCCGATCAGGCCGTCCGTGAAGATCTCCGCCTCGAACCCGCGCACGATCGGATTGGCGAGAACGATTTCCGACGACAGCGACGGCACCACGCCCGACACGTTGCGGAGTACCTCGTCGAGGAAATTCAGCTGCTGATCCTCGATCAGGTCGCGGGTGATGACCTGTATCGACTGCGGGATTTCGGTCAGCGGCACCGGCACGCGCGAGACACTCGCCGTGCCCGCCGTGTAGCCGGGCCGGCGCGTGCCGGTGACGATGATCGTGTCGTCCGGCGTCCAGCGCGGCGCCGTGCGCTCATCCTGGGCGAGTGCCGGTACGGCGACAATGAAGGCGGGAAGCGCCGCGGATAGCGTGCGGCGAACAGGGCAGGGCATGGAAACGGGAACTCCGACAGCGTGGCAGACGCCCGGCCGGCAAAAGGGCCGGGCGGCGGGCATGCGGGGTCCGTCGAAGGCAGAATTGCGGACCGCGCGTCAGTGCGCGGGCGGCGGTCCGGTCTTGTAAGGCGGCGGTGCGGCGAGGCCGCGACCGATCGCGACCAGCTGCGGGACATGGGCCATCGCTGTTTCGATGACCGGACGCAGCGCGGGCACTGCGATGCGGTCCGGCAGGTCATAAGCCGCCCATAGGGGCGCGAAGTCGCACATGCCGTTGCCGGTGGGCGTGTCGGCCAGACCGGGTTCGGCGATACGGTTGCCCGCCTCGTCTATCCAGATGTCCGCTTCGCCCGCGCCGGAGCAGATGGTCAGGCGCATGACGCCGTCGACATTCCCCGCCATCCACCCGGCGGGGATCAGGCCCCGCATCAGAACGGCGCCGACCAGAGCGATCAGCAGCAACCCGTCCAGGCTGCGGAGGCGGTCGAAAAACGGCATCGCCGCAGCTCTTAGGCCAGCCTTGGCGTGTGCGCTACCGGCGTTGCGCCGTCTTACTCTAAATGGCCTGTCTTTGGTTGCCGTGCCATTCCGTAACGCAACCGTCGTAAAGGCGGCACGCTGCGGGCGGCTCGATTATGGTGTCGTCAGGGCCGTGACGGACACGCTGTTCTTTCATGGCAGATGCTCTATGGACCTTCAGGTGGCTCGATTTTTCTATGTGGCGACGCTACTGCTAATCCTTGCGAGTGGTGTCGTGGGCGCCGCGTTTGCACAAGAACAGCAGGACCGCCTTCGCGACGGCTGCGGCGAAGCTCGCTACGCCGATCCCGAAGCGTGCATTGCACTTGCGCGCTCGGTGCTGGCGTCACTGCCCGAAGAGCGAAATCCGGATGAAGAGGCGACCGCCGCCCTTGCGCACATGTTCATCGGCTTCAGCCTGTTCGTGCAGACCAATTACGATGCCGCTGAGCAGGCTTTGGCACGCGCGGCGGAAGGACTGGACGGGTTCGAACTTCTGGAAACGAAACAGAACCTCTACCTGATCCAACATGCTCGCGGCGACTATGCGGCGGAGATCGACAGCATACAGGAAGTCCTCGATCTCAGCATGGACATCCAGGAATGGAGGACCAACGCCTACGCATATTACGACCTTTACCTGATCATGCGGCAGATCGGCGATGACGAGAAAGCCAGGGTTTACGCCGAACGGATGGAAGCGGTCATTCAGGAGCACGATCTCGAAGGCGAAATCGTCAGCTATTATCTCGACCTCGTGAAGGGCGACATTGCGCTCATCGAAGAGCGGTTCGCCGACGCGCTTCGCCACTATCAGGCCTATGGCGCCGCTGTCGCTGCGGACGGGGGCGAGGGATTCATTTCCGAACAGGAAAAGCTTGCGCAGGTCTATATCGAGCTTGGTGATTACGAGGCTGCGATACGCGCGGCGAGCCTCGCTGTTGCGGACGCCGCGGATCAGGATGCCGAAGACAACAGGATCGCCGCGCTGATCCTGAAGGCGCGCGCCGCGCGGAAGGCCGGATCTTCCCGGACAGCATATCTCGCGGCAGCGGAAGCCTTCCGCCGGCTCGATAATGTGAAGCTGGGCGGCGACGGCGATTTCGTCATGGCTCCCGACGTTCAGAAGGAACTCGGCCTCAGCCTGATCGCGCTCGGACGCGATGACGAGGCCGTTAAGGTTCTGGATGACGCGTTCGCCTCCCTACGCATGACATTCGCCGCGCAGAAGCGCGATGCGATCGCCATCGCAGAGGTCGAGGCCGATCGCCTGATCCGGCAACAGCAGCTGGAACTTCTGCAGCAGAAAAGCGGCCTCGCCGCGCTGCAGATCGAACGGCAGGAGGCCCGCATTCTGGCGGCATTCGCCGTCGCGGCGTTCCTGGCGGCCATATCCTTCGGTCTTTATCGCAGCAACCGTCTCGGTCGGGCCGCCCTCGAACAGAAAACCGCGTTCGTCACCGAAATTCAGCATCGGGCCCAGAACAATCTGCAGCTCATCAGCAGCCTGCTCAGTATGGAATCAAGGGACCGAACCAAGCGTCTCGATAGCGACACATCCGGCAACGTTCTACCGGACGCACGCGCGCGGGTTCAGACCATGGCGCGGTTGAACGAGCATCTCTACATCGACGACCGGACGCCTTCGGTCGGCGCCGAAAACTATATCGGCGACGTCGCGCGAGACATCATGGCCAGTTATGCCAGTGAGGATGTCGACCTGGTGCTCGATGTGGACCCGATGGAAATCGAGGTGACGCTCGCAACGCCGATCGGCCTCATCATCTGCGAGCTTATGACGAACGCGCTCAAATATGCCTTCGCCGACTTGGAAGGCGGCCGCATAACCGTCGCGTTGCGCCGCATCGACGACAAGCTCGAGCTTCGCATCGTCGACGACGGCAACGGCCTTTACGATGCGGACCAGGCGACCGGTATCGGCGTGCCGCTCGTCTACGATCTTGCCGCGCAAATCCGCGGATCGCTTTCTGTCGAGTCGGAACCAGGGCAAGGCACGAGCTGGACATTGAATCTTCCGGCGAAGCGGGCCGCCATAACATCATAGCCGCGCTGAGGTTTACGCCGCCGCCAACGACGGATCATCACAACTCTCAGCACTCGATGGTTTTATCCGAAGACCGACCAGCCGGTCTTTTCCGCGATTTTCTGCAGCGCCAGTGCGCCCACCAGAGACGTTCCCGCATCGCCGAGGCCGGGCGACCAGACGGCGATCGAGGCGCGGTCGGGGACGATCGCCAGGATGCCGCCGCCGACGCCCGACTTGCCGCAAAACCCGACCTCGAACGCGAATTCGCCAGAATTGTCGTAATGCCCGCAGGTCAGCATCAAGGCGTTGATACGGCGGCAGCGGTCAGTGGAGGTGACGCACTCGCCCGTCACCGGATCCCGGCCATCGAAGGCCAGGAACAGGCCTGCCTCGGCAAGCTGCTTGCAGCTGAGCGATAGCGCGCACTGGCGGAAATAGGCCGCCAGAACGGTTTCGACCGGGTTCTTCAGAACGCCGAAACTCTCCATGAAATAGCCGAGGCTGCGGTTTCTGGCGCCCGCCGTCGATTCCGACTGCGCCACCTCGTTGTCGACGCCCAGTTCATCGTCGCGCGCCATCTTGCGCAGCATCGCAACCAGCTCGTCCACCGCCTCGTCATAGGGGCGGTCGTCGATCAGATGGTCGGTCGTGACGATCGCGCCGGCATTGATGAAGGGATTGCGCGGGATGCCCTTTTCCCGCTCCAGCTGCACGATGGAATTGAAGGGATCGCCCGACGGCTCGCGCCCCACCTTCTCGAACAGTTTCGGCCCGTGCCGGTCCAGCGCGAGCGCCAACACGAACACCTTGGAGATGCTCTGGATCGAAAACGGCACGCCCGCGTCGCCGGCGCAGTAGCAGGCACCGTCCCGCGTCGCGAGCGCGATGCCGAACCGGTCCGCATCGACCTCGGCCAGTGCCGGAATATAGTCCGCGACCCTACCTTCGCCCCGCCGGTCCTGCAGCTCGGCAAAGCTCTCGTCGACGATGTTTTGCAGATCCATGAAAAGCGTCCTACGGGGTCCCTTCAGGCAAACAAAGCCCACTCATTAGGGGGAACCATTTTGCCGCCTTTCCGTGATGCTGTCGCCATCGCCGCGATGTTTATATTCGTCGTTGTCGCACAGATCGACCAGCCGTATCCTGACCTTGCGCCACTCCAGCACATGCCGAGCGTCACGATTTTAGTCTGTCTGCTTTTTGTGCAGGCGAAGCGACGCTTTTCATCTATGGCGCTGTTATCGATATTCACGTTTATCGCGCTACACACGGTCGGCGGACGCTACATCTATTCGAACGTGCCCTATGACGCCTGGGTGGAGGCAATTGTAGGGCTGCGTCCGGGGGATGTCTTTGGTTGGCAGCGCAATCAATATGACCGTCTCGTCCATCTTATGTTTGGTGTTTCGGCCATGCTGCCTCTGTGCGAGGTCGTACGATGGTACTGGCGGATCCTGGTTCGCGATGCTGTACTTCTGTCGATCGCGTTCGTGTTTGCGGTTTCGGCCATCTATGAAATCTTCGAATGGCTGTTGACGCTCGTAATGGCCGGACCAGCGGCCGAAAACTATAACGGTCAGCAAGGCGATATTTGGGACGCACAAAGGGATATGGCGCTCGCCGGCATCGGTGCCTTCGTCGCGGCGGGTATGATCTTGCTATACCCGCCGCGATCGCTTCGTACATGAAATTCCAAATTAGCTCGCCGCGCCATCCAGATTGATTTCGACGCGGCGGTTCTGCGGCTCGCGGACGCCGTCGGCGGTTTCCACGAGAAGACGGCTTTCCCCGAACGCTTCCATGGCGATGACGCTCTCCGGAACGCCCATCGACACCAGCACGCCGCGGACCGCATCGGCGCGGCGCTGCGACAGGCCGACATTATAGTCGGCCGGGCCGGACGCATCGGCGTGGCCGGCTAGCGTTACCGAGGTGTTGCCGCCATCGCGATACGCCTCGGCCGCCTGGCGCAGCGTGTCCTCGGCCGCCGTAGAGATCGCCGATTCGTCGAAGTCGAAGAAGACGATGAACTCCTGCACCGGCGGCGGTGGCGGCGGTGGTGGCGGCGCGGGTGCCGGTGCGGGTGGTGCCGGCGGCGGCGGCGGCGGGGGCGGCGCCTCTTCCCGGCCGCCGAAATTGAACGTCAGCGAGGCGAGCAGCGAATGGCTGTCGAAGTCCGCGTCCAGCCCCAGGCCGTTGACCGTCGTCTGCTGATAGTCGGGCACATTGAAGTAGCGGTACTTCACCCCGACGTCGATCAGATCGGCGAGCGGATAGCGCAGTTCCGCGAGCGCCTGAAATGCGAATTCCTCGGTATCGTCGTCGAGATAGGCGGGGCCGGGCTCGAACGTCTGGTAGATGTCCGCCTCCAGGAACGCGATGCCCGCGCCGCCGCCGACGGAAAAGCCGACGCCGTCCTCGCCGCCAATGTCCAAAAGGAGGTTCGCCATCGCCGTCCAGATGCGCGTCGCGCCGCCCGACGTCGTGAAGGCGCCGTCCGTCAGCAGCGTCGTGCCGACGAGCCCCGGATTCGTCACCGGATCGGCGATTCCGGGAATGCCGCCCGGCACGCCGTCCAGATCGGTCCGGAAGATCTGCGCGACCTTGCGGCTGCCCTCGATTTCCGCGCGGAACAGGCCGAAATCATAACCGATGCGGCCGGCGACGTCGTAACCATTGTTATGATCGACCTCGATCTCGTCCGTGCCGCTCGCATCGTCGATGTCGAACTCGATCTCGGTCGGGAAGAAAAAGCCGCCTTCGCCGGCGACGTAGATATTGCCGTCGCGCGCGGCGGCGGGCGCTGCGAGCATGGTGGCGGCGAACAGGGTGGCGATTATTCGTCGTGACATTGGGGCTGGTTCCGACTGCGATGGAGGGGGAATGGCGGCCCGCCTAGCCGCGTCGCATGACAGTTTTTGGTCGCCCGGTTATGAGACGTCGCCATGACCGACCTTGCCGCCGACCTCTTCTGGTCCTTCCGCTCGCCCTATTCCTTCCTCGCGACGCGCCGCTATCGTCGCATCGCGGAAACGCGGACGGCCAATATCCGCCTTCGTCCCGTCTATCCGCTGGCGATCCGGGAACCGGATTTTTTCGAACGCAACCATCCGAACTGGCTGGGCTATGTGATGCGGGACGTTCTGCGTCTGGCCGAATTTCACGGCATCGACATGGGACCGCCGAACCCGGACCCGATCGTGCAGGACATGGCGACGCGAAGGATCGCGGACGAGCAGCCGCACATCTACCGCCTGACCCGCATCGGTCAGGCGGCCGCGCGCGACGGTAAGGGTCTGGCCTTTGCCGATGAGGTGTCGCGCCTGATCTGGGGCGGGAAGGTGCGCTGGACCGACGGCGATCTTCTGGCGCAGGCGGCGGCGCGCGCCGACTGCGACCTCGCCCGGCTCGACCGTATCGCGGAGGAAGCGGCGGACGCGCTCGACGCCGAAATCGCCGAAAACCAGAACGCGCTCGA
>JBCCAC010000014.1:0-15632 GCA_039815015.1 Pseudomonadota bacterium
CGACTGTGCAATGCTTGAGCAAGAAGCCGACGACTTCGAGGTGGCCTCGCACCGCGGCCACGTGCAATGGCGTTTGCGCGTTGAGGTCGGGCTCGGCTCGCGTCGGGAACGGCGTCGGCAACGAGATCGGGCGGCGCGTCCTCGCCTTCGGGTTCGGGAGCGGCCCGCGCCTCTTCTTCCAGGGGTGCGGGTGGCGGGGCCTCGATATCGGTGACGAGAATTGAGACCACCGCCTCCTGCACCTGGCTGACGGTCAGGCCCGCCACCAGCATGGCGGCGATGCCGATATGGACGGCGAGGACCGGGACGATCCAGAACAGACGGTTGCGGGTCTCGCGGCGCATGAATCCGCTTCTGCCGCGTGGATGATAAAGGGGAAAGTGCCGCGATCCCGCCGGCATGGGATCACGCCTGTTGCCTGGTCCCCGTCTTCGCCGGGATGGCGGGTGCGGACGGTGCCGATGTGCCGTGACGTGCCGTGACGTATCGTCTTGAAGCCGGTCCGCACCGCGGCTTAGTACGCCGGGCGTCCTGCGTGTGCCGGGACGAGGAGGGGGAATGAACGCCCGGTGCGGGCGGCACGGACATGCTGTTCAATAGCTACGTCTTCATATTTGCGTTTCTGCCGCTCGCGATCGTCGGCTTCGTCGTTGCGGCACGCCGCTCGCGGCGGCTGGCGGCCGGCTGGCTCGTCCTTGCCAGCCTCGTCTTCTACGGCTGGTGGAATCCGCCCTATGTCGCGGTTCTCATCGCCTCCATCATCGTCAACTATCTGACCGGAAAGGCGATATCGCGGCGCGTCCGAGATGGGGGCGGCGGCGCGGCGGGGCTGATGTGGACGGGCGTCGCCTTCAATCTGGCGCTGCTCGGCTATTACAAATACGCCAATTTCTTCGTCGAGAACGTCGCGGCGGCGACCGGGTCGGGCTGGACCATAGAGGCCGTGCTCCTGCCCATCGGCATCAGCTTCTACACCTTCACGCAGATCGCCTATCTGATCGACTGCCATCGCGGGTTCGTGAAGGAATATGACGTCGTCAACTACGCGCTGTTCGTCAGCTTCTTCCCGCAGCTGATCGCCGGGCCGATCCTGCATCACAAGGAAATGATGCCGCAATTCGCGAAGGCGGAAACCTATCGCATCACGTCCGCGAACATGGCCGTCGGGACGACGATCTTCCTGATCGGCCTGTTCAAGAAGGCGGTGCTGGACGACGGGATCGCGGTCTATGCGAGCCCGGCCTTCGCGACGGTCGACGGCGGCGGATCGCTCGATCTCTTCGCGGCGTGGGGCGGGGCGCTTGCCTATACGTTCCAGCTCTATTTCGACTTTTCCGGCTATTCCGATATGGCGATCGGACTGGCGCGCATGTTCGGCATCATGCTGCCGCTCAATTTCGCCTCGCCGTACAAGTCGAGGAGTATCACCGAATTCTGGCGCACCTGGCACATGACGCTGTCGCGGTTCCTGCGTGATTATCTCTACATCTCGCTGGGCGGCAACCGGCGCGGCAAGGCGCGGCGCTACCTGAATCTGTTCCTGACCATGCTGCTTGGCGGCTTCTGGCACGGCGCGGGCTGGAATTTCGCCATCTGGGGCGCGCTGCACGGGCTCTATCTGATGGTGAACCATGTCTGGAGCGGCCTGTTCGGCACCGGCGGCGGGCGCGGGCGCGCGCGCTTTGGCTGGACGGTCACCTTCTTCGCGGTCGTCGTCGGCTGGGTGTTCTTCCGCGCGGTGACGCTCGACGGCGCGCTTGCCATGCTGGCCGCGATGGTCGGCGCGGAGGGCGCGGCGCTGCCGGCGGCGATCGTCCGCGCGCTGGGACCGGTCGCCGATCTGTTGGGCATCGCCAGCCAGCCCGGCGGTGGCAGCGCCTTCGTCACGCAATGGTCGTGGATCGCGGTGCTGGCGGCCATCGCCTTCTTCGCGCCCAACACGCAGGAGATCATGCGCCGCGCCGAACCGGCGCTCGATTTCGATGCCGCCGGCGCGCGCAGCCGGCTTGCCTGGCGGCCGAGCTTCGGCTGGGCGAGCGCGACCGCTATCATCGGGATCGTCGGCATCCTCGCGCTAACCCGCGTCTCCGAATTTCTGTATTTCCAGTTCTGATCCCCCAGATTTGATCCCCTTGGTCTGATTCCGATGCGCCGCTACGCTCTCACCCTCTTCGCCGGTCTGGCGCTGCTGATGGTCGCCGCCGCAGGTGCGAACTGGCTGATCGATCCCTATGGCTATTGGCACGCGCCGCGCCTGACAGGGCTGAACGTCTTCAAGCCGAAGGCCGGCCGGCATCTGGCCGCCGTGAAGGGGCGGCAGGCGGCGCGCATCCTCCCGAAGACGATCGTCGCGGGCAACAGCCGGGTCCATGTCGGCATCGACCCGGCCAGCGCCGTCTGGCCGGCGGCGTATCGACCGGTCTACAATTACGGCCTGCCGGGGGTCGGACTCGCCAGCCTGACGACGGGCCTCGACGACGTCATCGAGACGACAGGCGCGACGCGCCTGTATCTGGGCGTCGATTTCATCGATTTCCGGCTGCCGAAGACGGCGTGGACGGCGCCGGTCGCTTATCGCCCGCCGGACGCGCTGGCGCTGACGCGCGACACGCTGATCTCGCTGGACGCGCTGACCGATTCGCTGGCGACGGTTGCGGAACAGCACAGCGCCTATCCCTTCACCATCACCGATCTGGGGGCGAACGGGACCGGAAGCTATGACGAGCTGGTGGCGACCGAGGGCCATTTCGCGCTGTTCGATCAGCGCGAGCGCGCCAACATCGCCGCGCTGTCCCGTGCCGAACGCCGCTTCGACTGGCAGACGGACAATCCGGCGAGCGTCGCATTGGAAGCATTTCTCGCGGACATGGCGGCGCGCGGCGTCGAGGTCGTGATCTTCACCTATCCCTATCATGCGCAGCTGCTGGGCGCGTTCGCGGCGGTCGGAGCCTGGCCGGAATTCATCGCCTGGAAGCGCGATCTGGTGCGCATTGCCGATGCCGCCGATGTGCCCCTGTGGGACTTTGCACGCTTCGGCCCCGTCACGGCCGAGCGCGTGCCCGCCGTCGGCGATACGCGCACCCGGCTCGATCATTATTGGGAGGCGGGGCATTTCAAGGCGGCGCTCGGCAACCGTCTGATCGCCGACATGCTGGCCGGTGAAAGCGAAATCGGCGTGCGGCTGGCGCCGTCGACCGTCGACCGGGCGCTGACGTCGAATCGGGAGGCGTGCCGCGCCCTGTTTCGCGGTCCGGACGGCGCGCGGCTGATCGAGCGCGCCGGCTGGCGCCCCGTTGCAGGATCCGGTCAGACCCTCCCCTGCTAGCGGCGCTATGGATGGCGGAAAGCTGTGGTCGGCCGCGACGAGGGGCCGTATGACGGACGTCATGGCCACAAACCCCGCCTCCAGCGACACCGCTTCCGAAGCCGCCCCCGAAGCTCCCAACGATCTGCCGGTCAGCTTCGCCGACATCGCCGCCGCGCATGAGCGCATCGCCGGACAGGTGGTCCGCACGCCCTGCATGCACACGCAGACGCTCTCGACACTGACCGGCGCCGATGTGTGGCTGAAATTCGAGAATCTGCAGTTCACCGCCGCGTACAAGGAACGCGGCGCGCTCAACAAGCTGCTGTCGCTGACGGACGAACAGAGTTCGAAGGGTGTCATCGCCGCTTCCGCCGGCAATCACAGCCAGGGCCTCAGCTATCATGGTGCGCGCCTCGGCGTGCCCACCACCATCGTCATGCCGCGCTACACGCCGACGGTGAAGGTGATGCAGACCGAGGGGCACGGCGCGACGGTCGAACTGGTCGGCGACAATTTCGACGAAGCCTATGCCCATGCGCGCAAGCTGGAGACGGAACGCGGGCTGACCTTCGTACACCCGTTCGACGATCCGGCCATCGTCGCCGGGACGGGCACGGTGGCGAAGGAAATGCTGGAGGACGCACCGGAGCTCGACACGCTGGTCGTCCCGATCGGCGGCGGCGGGCTGATTTCCGGCTGTGCGATCGCGGCCAAGCACATGAACCCGGGCATCGAGGTCGTCGGCGTACAGGCCGCGCTCTATCCCTCCATGTACGGCAAGATCAGGAACGAAAGCGTCGTCTGCGACGGCGACAGCCTGGCCGAGGGCATCAGCGTCAAGGCGCCGGGCGAGATCAATGTGAAGATCGTGCAGGCGCTGGTCGACGACATCGTGCTCGTCGCCGAGCGGGAGCTGGAACAGGCCGTCTCCATGCTGCTGGGCATCGAGAAGACCGTCGTCGAGGGCGCGGGCGCGGCGGGCCTCGCCGCGCTCCTCGCGCATCCGTCCCGCTTCAGGGGCAAAAAGGTCGGCCTGCCGCTGTGCGGCGGCAATATCGACACGCGCCTCCTCGCGAATGTCCTGCTGCGCGATCTCGCCCGCAACGGCCGCCTCGCCCGCCTGCGCATCCGCCTGAAGGACCGCCCCGGCCAGCTGTTCAACGTCGCGCGCATCTTCGAGGAGCACCAGGTCAATATCCTGGAGGTCTACCACCAGCGCGTCTTCACCAACCTTCCCGCCAAGGGCCTGATCACCGACATCGAATGCGAAACCCGCGACGCCAAGCACCTCGACCGTCTGGTCGAGGGCCTGCGGGCACGGGGGTACGAGGTCAGGATGGTGGAGCTGGCGTAGGCGGGGGGCTCCTTCCCCTCCAGCGTTCAGAACCGCCGCGCCAGCCAGTCCAGCATGAGCCGGTTCACCTCGTCCGGGCGGTCCTGCTGCACCCAGTGCGAGGCGTCTGGAATGTGGTGGCGCTCCAGATCGGGAACGTGCGTTTCGATCCCGTCCAGCGTTTCGTGGCCCAGCGCGCCATCGCGGTCGCCCCATAGCAGCAGCACGGGCAGGTCGACCCGCGCCGCCGCACCGCCGTCCGATCCCTGCAGCTGCCGGCGGTTCCGAATGGCCGCCCGGTACCAGTTCACCATCGCACGGGCTGCGCCGGGGGGCGCGACGGCGGCGGCGTAGCGGTCCAGAACCCAGGCCGGAAAACGGTCCGGCGCGGTCGTCGTATCGGCGAAGAGACGCCGGACCGCCGCCCCGCCCCGCCGTGCGAGCAGCCAGTGCGGCAGGCGCGGCAATTGGAAGAACAGGATGTACCAGCTGCGTTTCCGCTGCGCCGCGCTGTACCGGATCGCACGCTTGAAGCCGGTCGGGTGCGGCATGTTCATCATGACGAGGCCGGACAACAGGTCGGCGTGCCGGATCGCCATCTGCCAGCCCACGGCACCGCCCCAGTCGTGCGCGACCAGAACGATCTCTTCACGCGGCGCCTCGGCGCGCGCGGCGGCGATCAGGGCGACGATGTCCTCCACCAGCCGGTCCGGCGCATAATCCTTTAAGCGAGGTGGCCGCGTCGTTCCGCCATAGCCGCGCTGATTGGGCGCCCAGACTTCCCATCCTGCCGCCACCAGCGCCGGAATCTGCGCCCGCCAGGAAAGGTTTAGCTCCGGAAACCCGTGCAACAGGATGGCGAGACGGCGTCCGCCTGCCGGGCCGGCGACGACCGTGTCCATCTGCACGTCGCCCGCGCGGATGATGCGCGCGGTCAGGCCGTCCTCTGCGGGATCCCAGGCGGGCGCAGCGGCAGTCATGTCACCAGTCCATCGGGCAGGTCCGGCCAGCCCGGCGGCAGCGGCGCCACTACATCGACGCGACGGTCGCCGCGCCAGTCGAAGGCGATGCGGACGGCGTGCAGCCGCATCGATCCCCCGTCTTCGTTGCCATCCGCGCCATAAACAGGATCGCCGCAAATGGGCGCCAGCGCGTGCGCCGCGTGGATGCGAATCTGATGCGTCCGGCCGGTGGCGGGACGAAAGGCGACCGGCGTTGCGGCCAGCGCCTCGATATAGGTCCCGGCGCGCCACGCGGTTCGTGCCGCACGCCCGCCCGGATCGACGCGCATGCGCCAGCCGCGTGCCGCGCTCGAGATTTTTGCGAGCGGCGCGTCGATGGTGCCCTCCCCCTCGACGCGGCCGGCAAGCAGCGCGACATAGTGTTTTTCGACCGCGCCGTCCGCGAACAGCGCATTCATCCGTTTCAGCGCTCTCGGATTGCGCGCGAGCACCAGGCAGCCCGACGTGTCGCGATCCAGCCGGTGCGCCGGCTGCGGCAGGCGGCGATAGCCGAACCGCAGCTCGTCCAGCCGGTCCTCCAGACTGTGGGGCGTTTTTGGCCCCGGATGGACGGCGTGGCCGGGGGGCTTGTCGATGACCAGTAATTCGGCGTCTTCGTGAAGGACGGGAAGGCTGGGTTCGCTTGACATCGACCGGTTCGGTTCCTAGCTCCGACGTTACATCATTCCTATCTATTTTGCTGTCCGGAGTTCGCCCATGGCGCGCGTCACCGTCGAAGATTGCGTCGACAAGGTTCCCAACCGCTTCGATCTGGTGCTCCAGGCCGGTCAGCGCGCGCGGCAGATTTCCGCCGGTGCCGACCTGCATGTCGAGCGCGACCGTGACAAGAATCCGGTCGTCGCCCTGCGCGAAATCGCGGCCGAGAAGGTGAAGCCGAAGCACCTTAACGAGGTGCTCGTCACTGGCATGCAGAAGGTCCTCGTCGACGAGGACGATGTCGCCGACGAGGTCGGCAACATGGCCCAGGCCGCCGAGGCGCTGCGCCTGACCGCTGCCGCCCCGCCGAAGCCGACGCCGATCGTTCCCGACTACGAGGGCTGAAGCGCTAGAGGCCTAGACGGCTAGAGGGCTGGCGCCGCCGGACCCGGCCGGACGGTTCAGCTCGCCCGGCAGACATAATAGGCGTTCTGAATGTCGTGCGGCAGCCGGTGCATGCGGGTGTCGTCGAAGCCAGCCTCGGCAATCAGTTTTCGCGCCAGTTCCTCACCCCACACCGCGCCCAGCCCGACGCCGCCCTGGCCAAGGCTGACCGTCATGCAGTGCATGCAGGAAATGGTGTAGAGAAACGGGCCGAGCGGATGGTCGACATTGTCGGCATGTTCGGAATGCGCCCAGATATCCTGCATGATGTAGACGCCGTCCGGTCGCAGCGCGCGGCGGATGTTCGCGAGCAGCCGGTCCGGATGCGGCTGATCGTGGACCGCATCGAAGGTGAAGATCAGGTCGAAGGTGTCTTCGTCGTCCATGTTCATGCAGTCGACCGTCATGAACCGGACATTGTTCAGGCCGACCGCCAGCTGCCGTGCATGCGCGACGGCCTCGGCCCAGAGATCGTAGCCGGTGAAGCGGCTGTTGGGATAGCGCGCCGCCAGTTCGCGCAGCGCACGGCCGCGGCCGCAGCCGACATCGAGAACGTCGATACCCGCCTCCAGGCGCGCGGCGAGTCCCGGAACCAACGCGACGGTCGCGTCGACGTCGAGCGTCAGGGCGCCCTCCTCCGCCATGACATCGTGGAAGCGGTGGAAGGCGCCATAGGAGAGGCCGCCGCCCTTGCGGAAACAGTCCACGATCTTGGACTCAACAGGCGCGAGCACGCCGATCCACTGCATCATCGAGGTCATCGATCCGTCGGGCGCGTTCTGGCCCAGAAAGGCGGCATGTTCGGGCGGCAGCCTGTAGGTGGCGAGCATCGGATCGACCTCGACGATGCCGGCGGACACCATCGCACCGAGCCATTCGCGCACGTAACGCTCGTCGAGGCCGGCCGCCGTCGCCCAGCCCGCGCTGGACCGGGCATCGCCCGCACGCATGGTGTCGAAGAGGCCCGTGCGATGGCCGATCGACAGCATGATCGCGGTCCCGGCCTTGTTCAGCGTGTCGAGAAGATCGGCGGCGAAGGGCGGCAGGTCGCCGTCCGCCATTTCATCGATGGCGGCAGCCGTGGCGCCATTGGTGGTGTTGGCGATCGCAGTGTGAGCAAGGCACATGATATCGTTCCTTTATGTGATGGGGATGAGCGCGGCGGGGTGATCAGCGGCGGGGTGATCAGACGAGCGGGCCGACATGCGCGAGAAAGGCGATGCCGCTCGTGATGAACAGAAAGATGCAGAGGAGCGGTGCTGTGTCGGTCATGATCGGTCGTTCCGAAAGACTGGTTGGATGCCGCCCCTTTGCCGCGCGGTCGTGGGAGCGATGGACGGAGCGAGCGTGGTAATTCGCCCCCAAAACGTGGTATTTCACGTTGAGACGAAGGTGAGGGAATGAGGATGACCGCGCCGGATCGCGCGTGACGAAACCTCTTCCGCGGGGGATTGGAATGGCGGGCACGACCATCGAGATCGGCGAGGATGTGCGGGTGCGCCGTGACGGCGACCCCGTCGCCCTGCCGAAATCGAAGAAGACGCGCGCGCTGCTCGCCTATCTCATGCTGGAAAGCCGGCCCGTGCGGCGCGAGCGCCTGTGCGAGATGTTCTGGGACCGGAGCGCCGATCCGCGCGCGTCGCTGCGCTGGTCGCTGTCGAAGATCAGGCGCGCGCTCGGCGAGGATGCCCCGTGGCTGGCCGCGAACCGCAACGACATCTGTCTGTCGGTGCCGGACGAGCAGATCGCCTGGATCGGCGAACCGGACCGGCGTCTGGAGGCGCTGGCCAGCGGTGCGCATGACGATTTCTCGCTGTGGCTGGCGGCGCAGCGGCGAACGCACATCATGAAGGGCGCGGCACCATCGGCGGCGGAGCGAAGCCCACCCGCGCGGCAGACCATCCGATATACGCATGCGGAGGACGGCACCCGCCTTGCCTACGCCGTCATGGGCGCGGGGCGGCCGCTTCTGAAGGCGGCCAACTGGCTGACGCATCTGGATGCGGAACTGGAAAGTCCGGTCTGGGGTGATTTCTACCGCGCGATGGCGGCGTTCTGTCAGCTGCACCGCTATGACGAACGCGGTAACGGCCTCAGCGACTGGGAGGTGGCGGACTTTTCATTCGAGGCCTGGGTGCGCGATCTGGAGATCGTGGCGGACGCCGCCGACCTCGGCCGCGTGCCGCTCCTTGGCATCAGCCAGGGCGGTGCGGTCTGTATCGAATATGCCTGCCGGCATCCGGAACGGGTGTCCGGCCTGATCCTGATCGGCGCCTACCCGGCGGGCTGGCGCGCGAACACGGATCCGAAATGGCGGGCGCGCCGCGCGGCGGAAGTCACGCTGGTCCGGCATGGCTGGGGCGACAATAATCCCGCCTACCGGCAGATTTTCTCGCACAGTTTCTTACCCGACGCCTCGGCAGAGGAGATCGACGCGTTCAACGAATTCCAGCGGCAGACGACGTCGGCCGAAAACGCGGCGCGGTTCCTCGATACGTTCGGCGACATCGACGTGCGGCACCGGCTGTCCGAGGTGTCGGTGCCGGTGCTCGTCCTGCATGCGCGCGACGATGAACGCGTGGCCATGAAGGTCGGCGCGGACCTTGCCGCCGCGCTTCCCGACGCGACCTTCCAGAGCGTCAATTCAAGCTGCCACATGCCGCAACCGCGCGATCCCGCCTTCGCCGGCATGATCGCGGCGATCCGCCGGTTCCTGGACGAACTGCCCGCCTGAGTGCCCGGCGGACCGGTGAGACGGAATGGCAGGACGGAAAAGCGGGCCGGAACCGGCATTTCCTTTTCCCCGGGGCGTGGCCATATTGGCAAATGATGCTGCGCCAATATGAACTGGTCGAGAAGGTCCGGGCCTATGATCCCGGGGCGGATGAGGACCTCATCAACCGCGCCTATGTGTTCAGCCTGCAGGCGCATGGGTCACAGACGCGCGCTTCGGGCGATCCCTATTTCTCGCATCCGGTCGAGGTCGCGGGCATCCTCACCGACCTGAAGCTGGACGACGAGACCATCGCGACGGCGATCCTGCACGACACGATCGAGGACACGGTCGCCAGCCAGGAACAGATCGAGGAGCTGTTCGGCGAGAACGTCGCGCGGCTGGTCGACGGCGTCACCAAATTGTCCAAGATCGAGGCGCAGACGGAATCCGAACGGGCAGCGGAGAACCTGCGGAAATTCCTGATCGCGATGTCGGGCGACATCCGCGTCCTTCTGGTGAAGCTGGCCGACCGGCTGCACAATATCCGCACGCTGCATCATATCGCAAAGCCCGAGAAGCGGCAGCGCATCGCGCGCGAGACGATGGACATCTATGCGCCGCTCGCCGAGCGCATCGGCATGTACCAGTTCATGGACGAGATGCGGGAGATCTGCTTCCGCGAGCTGGAACCCGCCGCACACGCCTCCATCACCAAACGGCTGGCGGCGCTGCGCGAAGGATCGGGCGCGGAGGTCGAGGAGATCGCCGAGGAGGTCCGGACGCTCCTGGGGACGCACGGCGTCGACGCCGAGGTGTCGGGCCGCGAAAAACAGCCCTTCTCCATCTGGAAGAAGATGCAGGAGCGCGACATCGCGTTCGAGCAGCTGTCCGACGTCATCGCCTTTCGCGCGGTCGTCGACGGGCCGGACGACTGTTATCGCGCGCTCGGCATCCTGCACCAGAAATGGGCCAGCCTGCCGGGCCGGTTCAAGGATTTCATCTCCACACCGAAGCGCAACGGCTATCGCAGCCTGCACACGACCGTCCTCTACAAGGGCCGCTTTCGCATCGAGGTGCAGATCCGGTCGCGGCGTATGCATGACGAGGCCGAACATGGCCTTGCCGCGCACTGGGCCTACAAGACGCGCGGCGAAGAGGGCCGGGCCGGGCCGGACGAATATCCCTGGCTGCGCGATCTTCTCGAAATTCTCGACCATGCGGCCAGCCCGGAGGAGATGCTGGAGCAGACGCGGCTCGCCATGTACCAGCACACGGTCTTCTGCTTCACGCCGAAGGGCGAGCTGATCCAGCTGCCGCGCGGCGCGACGCCGGTCGACTTCGCGTTCTCCGTCCACACCGACGTCGGCCGCACCTGCGTCGGTGCGAAGGTGAACGGACGGCAGGTGCCGCTGCGCACGGTCCTCAAGAACGGCGACCAGGTCGAGGTGCTGCGCTCCGAATTCCAGGATCCCGATCCCGCCTGGGAAAGCTTCGTCCAGACCGCCAAGGCCCGCGCCGCCATACGCCGGCATGTCCGTCTGCAGGGGCGCGCGGAGTCCATCCGGCTGGGGCACGAGATCTACGAGGAGGCGGCATCGCGCCTGACTGGCGAGGTGACACAGAAAGCCTTTGCCGAGGCGCTGAAACGCCTGGGCGTCGACAATGAGGAAGAGCTTTACGAGCAGCTGGGCGAGCAGCGCATCGAACGCGACGCGCTGATCGATGCGCTGGCGCCGGGCCTCTTCGCGCTCGGCCGGCGGACGCGGGCGAAGCGTGGACGGCGCGGCCGCATCTCGATCCGGGGGATGACGCCCGGCGTTTCCGTGCACCTGTCGCCCTGCTGCCACCCCATTCCCGGCGACCGCATCGTCGGCGTCCGGCGGCGCGTGGGCGGCATCGACGTGCATGTGGTCGATTGCGGCGACCTTGCCGAGGAGGCGGGCAAGGACTGGATCGACCTCGGCTGGGGCGAGGAGGCGGATCGCGGCACGGCGGCACTCTCGATCGTCCTGGAAAACAATCCGGGCGCGCTGGCGAATGTGACCGCGATCCTGGCGGCGCAGGATGCGAACATCATCAACATGCGCGTCAAGACGCGGGACGCCGCGTTCGGTACGTTTCTCGTCGACGTGGAAGTGGACAATCTGGAGCACCTTTCGCATATCATCGCCGCGCTGCGCGCAAGCGACGCGGTCACGACGGTGGAACGGGAAAAACGATGATCGACGATGAGGTTCTGGCCGAATTCCACGCTGCCGAAGCGCTGCTGGAAGGGCATTTCATCCTGTCGTCGGGCCTGCGCAGCCCGCAATATCTGCAATGCGCCCGCGTCCTGATGGACCCGGCGCGTGCGGCGCGCATCGTCGGGGCGCTGGCGCTGAAGCTGCCGGAAGACGTGCGCGCATCCATTTCCGCCGTCGTCGCCCCGGCCATGGGCGGCATCATCGCCGGCTATGAAATGGCGCGTACGCTCGGCGCGCGCTCGATGTTCGTCGAGCGGCCGTCGGGCACGTTCGAACTGCGGCGCGGCTTTGCGCTGGCGGCGGGGGAAACCGTGCTGATGATGGAGGACGTCGTGACGACGGGCCTTTCCTCGCGTGAGGCGATCGCCGCCATCCGCGATGCCGGCGGCAACGTCGTCGCGGGCGCGTGCCTGGTCGACCGCTCGAACGGCAGCGCCGACATCGGCGTACCGCTCCATAGCCTCCTCGCCCTCGACGTACCGACCTATGAAGCGAGCGACATCCCGCCCGACCTCGCGGCGATCGAGGCGGTCAAGCCGGGTTCGCGCAAGGCGGCGTGACGCCTTCGTTTCCCCTTCTCGACGCCTCCCTCCGCCTCGGCGTCAATATCGACCATGTCGCGACCATCCGGAACGCGCGTGGCGGCGGGCATCCGGATCCCGTCGAAGCGGCGAAGCTGGCAGCGCGCGCTGGCGCGGACGGGATCACGGCGCATCTGCGCGAGGACCGGCGGCACATCACCGATGCGGACATCGTGCGGCTGTCGGAAGAGATCGACGTGCCGCTCAATCTGGAAATGGCGGCGACGGACGAGATGCTGGCCATCGCGCTGCGGCACCGGCCGCATGCCGCCTGCATCGTCCCGGAAAAGCGCGAAGAGCGGACGACCGAAGGCGGCCTCGATGCCGCCGGTCAGGCCAACCGGCTGCAGCGCTTCGTCGACGAACTGCAGGATGCCGAGATCCGCGTCTCGCTGTTCGTCGAGGCGACCGAACGGCAGCTGGAGGCAGCCCGGCGCCTGGGCGCACCGGTCGTCGAACTGCACACCGGCGATTATGCCGATGCGACCGGCGGAGCGCGCCAGGCGGCATTCGAGACGCTGGTCACCGGTGCCAAAGCGGGCGCCGCCATGGGGCTGGAGGTACATGCCGGCCACGGTTTGCGGACCGACAATGTCCGGCCGGTCGCCGCCATTCCCGAACTCGCGGAACTCAATATCGGTCATTTCCTGGTCGGCGAGGCGGTCTTCGTCGGGCTGGAGGAGGCGATCCGCCGCATGCGCGCGGAGATGGACGCCGCGCGTGCGTATCAAGCCGCATGATCCTGGGTCTCGGTTCCGACCTCTGCAATATCGAGCGCATTCAGAATTCGCTCGACCGCTTCGGCGCGCGGTTCGAGGCCCGTATCTTCACCGACGTCGAACGCGCCAAGGCCGCGCGGCGCCCCCTGACCCGCGCCGGCACCTACGCCAAGCGCTTCGCCGCGAAAGAGGCCTGTTCGAAGGCGCTGGGTACGGGATTCCGCCAGGGCGTCTTCTTTCGCGACATGAGCGTCGTCAATCTGCCGTCCGGCGCGCCGACGCTCGCGCTGACGGGCGGGGCGGCGAAGCGGCTGGCAAAGCTGACGCCTGCCGGGCATAGGGCGATCGTCCATCTGACGATGACCGACGACCACCCCTGGGCGCAGGCTTTCGTCATCATTTCCGTCTTGCCGGAGTAGTTCGTCATCGCCGAGCCCACGAAGCCCGCAAAATCCGATCCGCCCGCCGCTGGAACGACGGCAGCAACGACGACGGCAACGACAACGACAGCAGCGACGGCGACAGCATCCGCTACGGCGAAGCCGGGCAAGAAGGATGAGGCGCAGAAAACCGACTGGCTGCGCGAGTTGCGCCACATCGCCATTCTCGCGCTTGCCGTTCTCGGGATCTGGTCCTTCGTCGCCAAACCCTTCTTCATTCCATCGGAATCGATGGTGCCGACACTGCTGGTCGGCGACCGGCTGGTGGTGACAAAATACCCCTATGGCTATTCCTACCTGTCGCCCTTCTTCCGCATCCTGCCGAAGATCGAGGGCCGTCTGTTCGGCAGCTATCCCGAACGCGGCGACATCGTCGTCCTGAAGGATCCGATCCGCCATACCGACTGGATCAAGCGCGTCATCGGCCTGCCAGGCGACGTCGTGCAGATGAAGGACGGCACGCTGTTCATCAACGGCGCGGCCATCCCAAAGGAACGCGTCGCACCGGCGAAGATCGTCGAATCGCCCAATCAGATCTGCGAGCGCCCCTACCGGCAGGAAGATGCAAGCGGACAGATCGTCTGCGTCTATCCCCGCTTCATCGAGACGCTGCCCAATGGCCGCCGATATGAGGTGCAGGACCTCGGCACGACCGTCGGCGACAACACACCGCCGCTGATGGTGCCCCAGGGTCATGTCTTTCTGATGGGCGACAATCGCGACCGCAGCCTGGACGGCCGCTTCGCCCCGCGCGAAGACGGTCAGGGCGGCCTCGGCATGCTGCCCATCGAAAATGTTTCCGGCCGTGCGGAATTCATCACCTTTTCCATCGACGGCTCGCTGGAATGGCTGAACCCGGTCAGCTGGTGGAACAGTCTGCGCGGCGAGCGCGCCGGCCAGACGCTGCGCAAATTGCCGGACGATGCCGTCGAAGGGGATCCCGCATGACCATCGCCATCTCGTCTGCCTTCGACAGCGGCAACATCCACGTCGTCCGCTGCGACGGTCCGGACGCCATCGAACTGACCATTCCGAAGGACGCGCACAGCGACTTCGCGCAATGGTTTCACTTCCGCCTGACGGGCGCCGCCGGCCAGGCGGTGACGATCCGCATCACGGGTCTGGAGGAAAGTGCCTATCCCGCCGGCTGGCCCGGCTATGGCGCCTGCATGTCGGAGGATCGCGAAACCTGGACGCGGGCCGATACCGCCTATGACAAGGCGGCGGCAGGCGGCACGCTGACCATTCGCCTGACGCCGGAGACGAACGCCGTCTGGCTCGCCTATTTCGCGCCCTATTCCATGGAACGGCATCATGATCTGATCGCCGAGACCGCACTGGCGGACGGCGTCACGCTCGACGTTCTCGGCCAGACGCTCGACGGGCAGGACATGGACCTTCTGACGATGGGCACCGGTCCCCTGAAATTGTGGATCATCGCGCGCCAGCATCCGGGCGAAAGCATGGGCGAATGGTGGATGGAGGGCGCGCTCGGCATGCTGACCGATCCCGCCGACCCTATTGCGCGCGCGCTGCGCGAACGGGCGACGCTTTACATCGTCCCCAATATGAACCCCGACGGATCGCGACGCGGGCACCTCAGGACCAACGCGGCGGGCACGAACCTCAACCGCGAATGGCACGAACCGTCGATGGCCCGCTCGCCGGAGGTGATTCTGGTGCGTGACAAGATGGACGAGACCGGCTGCGACTTCGCCCTCGACGTCCATGGCGATGAGGCCATCGCCAATAATTTCATCGCCGGCGCGGAAAGCGTGCCCGGTTTCGACGACCGTCAGCAGGCTCTGCTCGACGGCTGGAAGGCGGAACTTCTGTCGCGCTCGCCCGATTTTCAGGTCGAGGAAGGCTATCCGATCGGCAAGCCCGGCAGCGCCAATCTCGCCATCTGCACCAACCAGATGGCGCATCGGTTCAAATGCCTCGCCATGACACTGGAAATGCCGTTCAAGGACGCAGATGTGATGCCCGACGCGGAGCACGGTTGGTCGCCCGACCGGTCGATGCGCCTCGCCGAAGCGTGCCTGGGCGCGACGCTCGCCATGCTGGATGAGTTGCGGGCTTAACGGTCGGCAAGGCCACAGGCCCGGTCAAAAGCAGCAATCCAAACGCGATCATCCCGAGCGAAGTCGAGGGACGCACGATCGCGAGCCAGCGACACCGTGGGTCCCTC
>JBCCAC010000134.1:0-6805 GCA_039815015.1 Pseudomonadota bacterium
AAGCGGCGAGGCCGTCGCGTCTTTCGCTAAACTGGCAGGTTCAGTCGAGCCGATCTTCGGCGTCCATTGCCTGGTGCAGAACGGCGATGATGCCGATCCCGTCGTCGTTCTTGATGTAGTAGATCTGGTGGGAACCCTCGCGCGCGCTGCGATAGCCCGGTTTTATGTCGCTGCGATCTCGACCGAGAAGAGGGTTTTCCGCCAGTTTCTGAAAGCGATCATAAAGATTCCTCAGATATTTTTCGGCCTGCGTTCGTCCGTAATGTTTGTCGGTATATTCCGCGATTTCTTCGAGATCGGCGTCCGCACTCGGCGAAACGAGAAAAGTCGGCATCAGCTGCGGCTATGCTTCTCAAGCGAACGTTTCGTGTCCAACTTCGCCATGATCGTTTCAAGACTGGAATTGGCGACGAACTCTCCCCGTTTCAGTTGCGCTTCGCCAACAGCAAGATGTGCGCGCAGGCGTTCTAGCGTCTCCTGCCGTTCGCGCCGTTCGCGCAAGGCATCACGAATGACCTCGCTGATGGTCTGGTAGCGGCCGCTGGCGACTTCCTCACGAAGGTATGTTTCCCAGTATTCACCCAGGCTGAAGCTCGTCGTCGCCATCGGTATCGCTCCTGATTATTCAGAATGAATATAGCCGCGGCGAGAGGGCGCGGCTAGGGCGGGTTATCGCTCGAACTTGGGGAGGTTGGCGTTGGAGCAGGACGAATTCGCGGGGCATCACACCGGTACAACCGACGTCGCGCTCGATCCGAAGCGGGATCGGATGGTCATCGTCGCCTCGTCGCTGGGGACGATGTTCGAATGGTATGATTTCTTCGTCTACGGCACGCTGGCGGCCCTGCTTGGACGTCTGTTCTTCGCGCAGGTGGAATCGGGAACGCTCGCCTTTCTCCTGAGCCTGGCGACGTTTGCGGTCGGATTTCTGGTCCGGCCCGTCGGCGCGGTGATCTTCGGCTATCTGGGCGATCGGGTCGGACGTAAATATACGTTTCTCGTCACCATCAGCCTGATGGGCTTCGCGACGGCGGCGGTCGGGTTCCTGCCCACATATCAGGCGATTGGCATCTGGGCGCCGCTCGCGCTCGTGACGCTGCGCATATTGCAGGGTCTCGCGCTCGGCGGAGAATATGGCGGTGCGGCCATCTATGTCGCGGAACATGCGCCGGCGAAGAAGCGCGGCCTGTACACCGGATTCATTCAGGCGTCGGTCACCGGCGGTTTTCTGCTCGCGCTGGGCGTCGTCGCCGCGACAAACCTCGTTCTGGGCGAGGAGGCGTTCGTGGCGTGGGGATGGCGCATCCCCTTCATCATCTCGTTGCTGCTCCTCGCCATTTCGCTGTGGATCCGGTTGCAATTGAACGAGAGCCCTGTGTTTCAGGCCATGAAAGCGGCCGGGCGCGCCGCCGCCAATCCCCTGAAAGAGAGCTTTGCCGATCCCGCCAATGTGCGCCTGATCATCGTCGCCATGATCGGCATTTCCGCCGGGTTCACGGTCATCTGGTACAATGCGCAATTCTACACGCTCTATTTCCTGCAATCGACGAGCAGGGTGTCGGAGGCGGACACGCGCGAGCTGATCGCGGTCGGTGTCATTGTCGCGGCGCCCGCCTTCGTTCTGTTCGGCTGGCTGTCGGATCGCATCGGGCGGAAAAAAGTGATGGTCGGCGGTTATGCGGCGACGCTGCTGCTTCTGTTCCCGCTTTACCAACTGGTCGCTGATGCTGCGAACCCGGCGCTGATGCGGGCGATGGCGGAGAACCCGGTGACGATCGCCGCGCCCGAGGATTGCGACTATTCCGTGCTTGCGGACGTCCAGGCCACCGATTGCGCCAGGTCGCTGGAATGGTTCGTCGGCAACGGCATCGAATATACCCGCGTGCCGGCCGGCGATGCGGGTCTGGTCGTACGCATCGCCGATACTCGCTTCCTGGGTTTCGATCCCGATGCGTTCGAGGCGGCGGTACGGGCGGCCGGTTATCCCGAACGCTCGAACCCGGCGGCGCGCGAGGATGGCCGCGTCCTTATGGGGATCATCATGCTGGGGCTGCTGGCGGCCTGCACCTACGGTCCCGTCGCGGCCTATCTGGTCGAGCTGTTTCCGGCACACATCCGCTACACGTCGATGTCGATCCCCTATCATATCGGAACCGGAGTCTTCGGCGGTCTGCTGCCGCTGGTCTCGCAATATATCGTGGCGCAGACGGGCGCGGTGTTCGCCGGTCTGTGGTATACCTTCGTCATCGTGGCGGTGGCGCTGGTGACGACGCTGTTCTTTCTGCCGGAAACCGCCGGAAAGGATATTTCGGGATGACGGATATAGGCGCAGGGGGTCCACTCAGCGGCGTGAAGGTCCTGGATTTCGGTCAGATCGTCTCGGCGCCGATGGCCGCGCTCATGATGGGCGATCAGGGCGCGGAGGTCGTGAAGGTCGAGGGGCCGTCCGGGGATCCGATGGCGAAGCTCGGCCCGCAGGCGAATGGCGTCAGCGCGATCTACGCCAGCGTCAATCGCGGCAAGCGTATCGAAACGATCGACCTGGGCGAGGCGGCAAACCGATCGCGCCTGGAGGAGCTGATCGCCTGGGCGGATGTGCTCGTACAGAATTTCCGGCCGGGCGTCGCGGACCGGCTGGGCCTCGGCTGGGACCGGGCGAAGACGATCAACGACCGGCTGATCTATGTCAGCATTTCAGGGTTCGGGCCGGACGGTCCCTATGCGGGGCAGCGGGTCTATGACATGGCCGTGCAGGCGGTCTCCGGCCTCGCCGGCGCGCAGACGCTCGCCTCGGGAACGCCCTCGCTGATGGCGGGGATCGTCGCCGACAAGGTGACGGCGCTGACGGCGGCGCAGGCGGCGACCGCCGCCCTCTTCGAACGGGAACGGACGGGGCGCGGCCGCCATGTCGAGGTCGCCATGCTGGACGCCGCACTCGCCTTCCACTGGCCCGACGGCATGTGGAACCACGCCTTTCCGGGCAGCGACCCGTTCCCGGAATATGCCGCGCTCAACAAACCGCTGCCGGCGAAGGACGGCGCCGTCATCATCGGCGCCATGCAGTATAAGGAAGCGGAAGCGCTGGCGCGTGCGGTTGGTGCCGAGGCGCTGCTGAGCAAACCTGATTATGCGGACGAGGCCTCATGGCGCGCGAACGGCAAGGCCTTCTATCGCACGATCGCGGCGCAGATCGCCGAACAGCCGGTCGCAGCGCTACGCGAAGGGTTTCTGCGCGAGGATGCGGTCGGAGCGGTGATCGCGTCGAGCGATCAGGTTCTGGATGATCCCCAGATACGGCATCGGGCGCTTGTGCGAGAGGTCGAGGCGCCGGGTGGCGGGATGATGCGCGCGGCACGGACACCGGCGCGGTTTTCCTAAGGGCGGGACGCACATTATATCGGCATCGTGCGTCCCTCGACTGCGCTCGGGATGATGAGTTTGGGTGTGGTGCCTCGTTTCGGCGCTACCCGTAAGTCCTTTCTTCCCACCAGGGATAGAAGTCCGGCATGTCGGTGCCGACGCGATTGGGATAATCCGGCGCGCGCTTTTCCAGGAAGCTCATGACGCCTTCCTTTGCGTCGGCCTGCCGTCCGCGTGAGTAGATGGCGCGGCTGTCGATCTTGTGCGCTTCCATCGGGTGGTCCGCGCCCAGCATGCGCCACATCATCTGCCGCGTGAGCGCGACGGAAACGGGAGCGGTATTGTCGGCGATCTCCCGCGCGATATCGCGGGCGCGGTTCAGGAGTTCCTCCGGGGCGACGACTTCGCTGACGAGGCCGCCGTCATGGGCTTCCGACGCCGGGAAGACCCGGCCGGAATAGCACCATTCCAGCGCCTTCGAGATACCGACGATGCGGGGGAGGAACCACGTCGAGGCCGCCTCCGGCACGATGCCGCGACGGGCGAAGACGAACCCGAAGCGGGCCGTCTCGCTGGCGATACGGATGTCCATCGCCAGCTGCATGGTGACGCCGATCCCAACGGCCGCGCCGTTGATCGCACCGATGACCGGCTTCACGCTTTCGAAGATGCGCAGGGTCAGCCGCCCGCCGGAATCGCGCACCGCATCATGCGAATAGTCGATGCTGCCATCGGCTTTCACCGGTGAACCCTCGCGGTCCGGCCGGTCGTCCCGCGCGTCATAGTCGAAGGTCTTCGCACCCTGGGACAGGTCCGCACCGGCGCAGAAGGCGCGATCGCCCGCGCCCGTGATGATGATCGCCCGCACCTCGTCATCCGCATCGGCGGCATCGAGCGCGGCCACCATCTCCTGCATCATCCGTCCGGTGAAGGCGTTCATCGCCTGCGGGCGATCGAGCGTGATGGTCGCGATATTGTCGGCGACGTCGTATTGGATTTCGGTGAAGTCGGTCATCGGCTAATCTGCCCCTTCTGGCACGGACCTCCCTATCGGGACGACGCTGAGAGTTACTCCTCTTCCGAAACTTCGCGTGTCGGAACCGGTATATTGCAGAGGTCGATCGCGCCGGCGCTCCTGACGAACCAGCCGTCGCGGGCGCGGTTCGCACGCGCATCGACCCAGGCCGAGAATGCCGGCGTATCCGTGCGCATGATCTCGATGCCGGGCCGCTCCGCCTCGGGCACTTCGCTGGCCAGCCGGATCGAGGTGATGCCGGTCTTTTCGGTATCCGTTTCATAAAAGCCGAGCGGACCGGTACCGCGCGGCAGCACGGTCAGATACTCCATCCCGTCGACGACGCGGCCGGCGAGCGTGATGTTGCGATCGAGATGCCGCGGGGCGTGACCGATGACGACGTAAAGCTCGCGGCCGTCCGCACCGTCGACATCGTCGCCCCGACCGACGCCGAGCGCGCCATAACAGTGCGTCTGCCAAATCGCACCATCGTCCATCGCGACTGGGAAACCGTTCATGAAACCGATGCGCGGCGCATAGCTGTCCGCATAGGGAACGGCCGTGACCGTCATGTCTGCCGCGTCACGTGCGAGTTCGCCCGGGACCGTCACCGGCGCGTCGTCTCCCTCGGCCTCAGCGTCCGCATCATCTCGCGCGCTCCACTGGACGACATAATTTTCCTGTACGCGGTCGATGGTGCCACCGTCGAAGGCACCTGCGGTGGCGAGCGCGCGAAGGGCCGCCGCGGTTTCCGGCGCGAGCGCGGGGTTGAGCTCGATCACGACACGGCCGCCATTCACCTGCATGTAAAGTGTGTTTGCCGGCGACAATGCGCGCCAATTCCTATCGTCCGCTCGGGCCGCCTCCAGAATTTCGGCGCTCCCGACCTGTTCGGACGGGATTTCGGGGGCGGGCTGTATCTGGAGTAGCGTGGCAAGGAGGGAGAGCATGATCGAGAGCCTTCGGAACTTTACAGATTCAACGCTCCGTCTAGGGTCGCCGCGTCCATTTGGGGAGGGCGCGCATGATCCATATCGCGATCGTCGGATCGGGACCCGCCGGCTATTATACGGCGGAAGCGGCGCAGAAGGCGCTCGGGGACGGGGCGAGGATCGATATTATCGACCGGTTGCCGACGCCGTTCGGCCTCATTCGTTCCGGCGTCGCGCCCGATCATCAAAGCCTGAAGGCCGTTTCGCGACGTTACGAGAAGACCGCGCTGACGGAAGAGGTACGCTTCGTCGGCAATGTGAGCGTCGGCGAGGACGGCATTCGTATCGCGGAATTGCAGGACCTCTATGACGCGGTCGTACTTGCGACCGGCGCGCCGCACGACCGGACGCTGGGGATCGAAGGTGAAGGCCTGCCGGGAAGCTATGGCAGCGCCGCCTTCGTCGGCTGGTACAATGGCCATCCCGATTTCGCCGATATCGCGCCACCGCTCGACGGCCGCGCTGCCGTCATTATCGGCAACGGCAACGTCGCCATCGACTGCGCGCGCATCCTCGCCAAAACCGAGGCGGAGCTTGCGGCGAGCGACATCGCCGCACATGCCGCTGACGCTCTGGCGAAATCGACGATCGAGGACGTGCACATATTGGGTCGGCGCGGCCCGCATCAGGTCAGCTTCACACCCAAGGAACTGGGCGAAATGGGCCGCCTCGATCGGGCTGTCGCTCAGGCCGATGCGGCGGCGTTTCCGGATCCGGAGGACGACGAGGCGCTGGAACCGGGACAGCGCAAGGTCGTCGGCCTGTTGCGCGACTTTACACGCACGAACGGTGCCGGCGACAGGCGCGTGCTCTTCGAATTCTTCACCCGGCCCGTACGCCTGATCGGTGATGCACGCGTTACGGCGATCGAAGTCGAGCGTACGCGGATCGACGAGGACGGCCGTGCGGCGGGCACCGGCAAGATGCGGATCATCCCCTGCGACCTCGTCATCAGCGCCATCGGCTACCGCACGAGCCCCATTGACGACGTGCCCTATGATGAGGGCCGCGGCCGGTTCGTCAACGAGGACGGGCGTATCCGGCCCGGCCTCTATTGTGTCGGTTGGGCGCGGCGCGGGCCAACGGGTACGATCGGCACGAACAAGCCGGACGGCTATGCGATCGCCGATCTGCTGGCGGCGGACCTGACACCGGGAGGCAAGGCCGGGCGAGCGGGCCTCGATGCGCTGATCGCTGCGCGCGGCCTCGATGCGGTGCGTTTTACCGACTGGCAGAAGATCGACGCGGCGGAGGTGGCGCGTGCCCGCGTGGGCGCCCCGCGCGAGAAATTCGTCGACGTCGAGGAGATGATAGCGGCGGCGCGCGTCTAGATTCATGTGCGTCAGCGTCGGCCGGCTTTACACTTATCATTGGCCTATGACATAACACATTGAAATTTTTGTTCAAAAGAAATCGGCATCGATTTTGCATAGCTCCG
>JBCCAC010000236.1:0-4334 GCA_039815015.1 Pseudomonadota bacterium
CAACCCTTTTTCGAGCCGGTCAGATCGAGGTCGTGGCGCAGCGTGTCGAGCAGGGTCGCGCGCGGATCGATATCGAGATCGTGCGAACGCCCGTTGACCCTCAGCGTGACGGGCAGTTTCGTGCGTGCGGTCGCACCAGCATCATTGCCGGATTGCTGAGCGCCCGCCCGGCCGGACATGAAAACGGCAGTGCCGCCGACGGCTCCACCCTGAAGGACGGCTCGGCGATCGACGCCAGACCTCGATTTGGTTTCCGGCATCGCCCTCGTCTCCCTATCGTCCGCAACAGCCTATGATAGGAAGTCGAAATCGGGCGATCGGTTCCTTCGGGCGCGGTCAGCCCGTCCGGTCGCGGGCAGCGAGGACGCGCTTTTCGCGCGCCCGGTTCCGCATCAGCGCGCGCAGCGGACCGAGGCCCGTGTCGAGGGCACGGCCTTCGCCGAAATTGACGAGCTGTTCGTAATACCAGGCCTGTGCGCCGAAGCCGTTCAGCGCCTTCATGATTTTCGACCGGCTTGCGGGGGAAAAGAAACCCGGACCGATGCGCAGACGCTCTTCCGGCGCGTCCAGCCGGTCGATCTTCCCATCCAGCAGGACGCGGACGCGCTCCGGATGCGTGCAGAGCGGACGGCCGAGACCGATAAGATCGATCCCGTCATTGGCGATGGCATCGCTCATACCCGCAGCGGAGCGAAAGCCGCCCGTCACCATCAGCGACGCGCGAGTCAGGCGCTCGCGGATTTCCGGCGCGAACTTCGCGAAATAGGCTTCCCGTTCGCGGGTCGAACGGCGCGTCTCCGGCTCTTCGCGCGGTTCCATGCCTTCTGAGTCCATCATCGCTGGGGATTCGTAATTGCCGCCGGAAATCTCGATGAGGTCGACGCCATCCTCATCCAGCCAGCCCGCGACGGTGCGCGAATCGGAAAAGGCGAAGCCACCACGCTGGAAGTCCGCCGAGTTCAGCTTGACGGACACGCCGAAGTCATCGGCGGTCGCATCGCGCACCGCCTTCACGACGCGCCTGAGGAACCGCGCGCGGTTTTCCAGGCTGCCGCCCCATTCGTCCTCGCGCTGATTGGCGCGCGGATTGAGGAAGCTGGAGAGGAGATAGCCATGCGCCGCGTGGATCTGCACGCCATTGAAACCTGCGGCACGAGCGGCAGCGGCGGCGGTGGCGAAGCGTCCGACCAGATCGTCGATTTCAACGCCTGTCAGCGCGACCGGTTCGCCGAACTGTCCACCCGGCAGGCCGAGCGCGACCGCGGACGGCGCCTTCGGGTGCGGATTGATGTGCTTCTGCGCCTGTCGGCCGGCGTGGGAGATCTGCATCCACATCGCGCCGCCATGCGACTTGCCCGCCGTCGCCCAGGATGCCAGCGCGTCCGCCATCTTCGCATCCGGTTCGCGATCTATGACGACGTTGCCGCCGCGTTCCAGATGATCGGCGTCGATCTGGACATTGCCGGTGATCATCAGGCCGATGCCGCTCTCCGCCCAGGTTTCGTAAAGGCGATTGAGGTGCACGGTCGGGCGCCCGACGGGATCGGCGAGCCCTTCGGTCATCGCCGCCTTCGCCAGCCGGTTGGGCAATGTCGCGCCGTTGGGAAGCGTCAGGGCATCTGCGAAATTGGGCCGGATTTCGGGCATCAGTCCGTTTCCTTCTTGGTTTCGATCGCGCTCGCCAGCACCTTGTCGATCTTGCGGCCGTCGAGGTCGACGATTTCGAAGGCCCAGCCGTCGAACTCGAACGTCTCGCCGGTCTCCGGGATGTGCGTCAGGACGGCAAGCGCGAACCCGGCGACGGTTTCGAATTCGCGGTCGTCGGGATCGGGAATGGTGACGTTCAGACGGTCGGCCATCTCGTCGGCGTGCATCGATCCGGCGAGCAGCCAGGAGCCGTCGGGCCGTTGGACGGCGGGTTCGCCCTCACCCTCGTCGACGTCGGATTTGAAGACGCCGGCAATGGCGGCGAGAAGGTCGGCCGGCGTCAATATGCCTTCGAAATGGCCATATTCGTCGTGCACCATGCCGATGGGCACGTCCGCCCGTCGCAATATGTCGAGCGCATCGGACGCGTCCATCACGTCCGGCACAAGCGGCGCGGGCCGCATCAGCGTTTCGACGTCGAGCGGCTGTCCGGCGAGGATCGCGGACAGGACATCGCGCGCCTGAACGACGCCGACGATGCGATCGACCGTGCCGTCGGCGATGGGCAGGCGCGTGTGCGGACTGTCGATCAGGTGCCGGCGCACCGTTTCCAGACCCGCATTGAGGTCGAGCCAGTCGACGTCCGTGCGCGGCGTCATAACGCCCCGGACCGGGCGGTCGGCGAGGCGCATGACACCGGCGATCATGAGCCGCTCCGATTCCTCGATCGCGCCCGATTTCTGGGCCTCCGCGACGATCAGGTGAAGCTCCTCCGCCGTGACCTGCGCGCCGTCCTGACCGGTGGCGCCGAACAGACGTAAGAGCGTGCGCGTGGTGATGCTGAGCAGCCAGACGAGTGGCGCGGCGATGCGGGCGAGGAGCGCCATGGGCGGCGCCACGACCGCCGCCATCTGTTCGGGGGCGCGCAGCGCGAGCTGCTTCGGCACCAGTTCGCCGATCGTCAGCGTAAGATAGGTGATCGTCGAGACGACGAGGACGATGCCGAGCGTCTCGGCCGTATCCATAGGCAGGCCGAGCGCCGCCAGTCGCGCGCCCACCGGCGCTCCGAGCGTCGCCCCTGAATAGGCGCCCGCGACGATACCGACGAGCGTGATGCCGATCTGCACGGTCGACAGGAACCGGCCCGGCTCCCGATGCAAGGCAAGCGCGGTTTCGGCGCCCGTGCGCCCATTGTTGACCATCGCCTGCAAGCGCGCCTCCCGCGAAGAGACGAGCGCCATTTCCGACATGGCGAACACGCCGTTCGCCAGGATGAGCGCGAAGATGATGAGAAGGTCGACCCAGGGAAACGGCGGCATGATCGCCCGCCCTATAGGCCGGCGCGCGCATATTGGCGACAGGATGATGGTAATGGAGCGATGGCAGCGGGGAAATGGCGATAGGGAAACCGGCAGGGCGACGACTATGCCGCACGGGGGGCGGTCGGAACCGTCGCCGTATCCGGAGGCCTATCGCGAGGATGTAATCATATAACGTCCAGCGATTTCACGGGGGGAGGATCGGATCATGCGTACGGGTCTTACCATGATGACGACGGCGGCACTGCTGTTATCGGCATGCGCATCGGACGCGGCGGAACCGGCACATATATCCGCACGCCCGCAGATTTTCGACGATGTCGAGATTGCCGCGCTAACCGAAGCGCGCTGCGACGTGGACGGCATGGTGAAGACGACCGCCGGTCGCCTGCAAGACCACGGTAGGCAAATTATTGCACCACCTGCGCCCCCTCCGCCACCGCCCCCTCCTCCACCACCGCCGCCAGCATCAGCGGCCGCGCCGATGGTTCAGGCGCAGATGGCGCCGGGTGCCGCCCCAGCCACAATCCTGCCGCTGCCGCGCCACGGGCGGGCCGAAAATCGCGAGCGCTATGCCGACATCGAACGCGACGGCGTAACGCGCACCGCCGAAGCGCCCGTTTCCACCTTTGCCGTCGACGTCGATACCGGCAGCTATACGAATGTCCGGCGCATGCTGAACGCAGGCACGCTGCCGCCGTCCGACGCGGTGCGGCCGGAGGAGATGATCAACTATTTCCGCTACGGCTATCCGGTGCCGGCCGATCGCGCGCAGCCATTTTCGGTCAGTGTCGATGCCGCCGCGACGCCGTGGAACGCCGAAACGAAGCTGATCCGCATCGGGCTCAAAGGCTATGATGTCACGCGGGACGAGCGACCGGCGGCGAATCTCGTCTTCCTCGTGGATGTGTCCGGCTCGATGCGGTCGGCCGACAAGCTGCCGCTCGTGCGCGGGACGCTGCGCCTTCTGACACGCAATCTGGGACCGGAAGACCGCGTGTCCATCGTCACCTATGCCGGCCGCGCGGCCAAGCTTCTGGATCCGACGGACGACGTCGCCAAGATCGAAGAGGCCATCAACAGCCTGTGCGCGGGCGGGTCGACAGCCGGTGCGGACGGACTTCAGCTCGCGTACGATGCGGCGCGCTCGGCTTATATCGACAGCGGCATCAACCGCATCATGCTGACGACCGACGGCGACTTCAACGTGGGCGTGACCGGCGACGATGCGCTCGTCGATATCGTGGCACGCGAGGCGGAGACCGGCGTCAGCCTGACGACTCTCGGTTTCGGCACCGGCAATTTCAACGAGGCCATGATGGAGCAGGTCGCCGACCGCGGGAACGGCAATTACGCCTATATCGACGG
>JBCCAC010000166.1:0-6047 GCA_039815015.1 Pseudomonadota bacterium
AAACCTAGCATATTGGTCCTTTAGAACACGAGCCACCCTACCGCATCAGCACCAGTTCCTCCGCCATGGTCGGGTGGATCGCGACCGTCTGGTCCAGCTGCGCTTTCGTCAGGCCGGCTTTTACGGCGATGGCGAGGCTTTGCATGATTTCGGGGGCGTCGGGGCCGATCATGTGGGCGCCGACGAGCTTGTCCGTGGAGGCGTCGACGATGAGTTTGTAGAGGGAGCGTTCTTCGCGGCCGGCGAGGACGTTCTTCATGGCGCGGAAGTCCGAGGTGAAGACGCGGGTACCGCCATATTTCAGGCGCGCTTCGCCCTCGGTCAGGCCGACGGACGCGATTGGCGGATGGCTGAAGACCGCCGACGGGATGCAGTCATAGTCGATGGTGCGGGTTTCGTCGCCATAGAGCATGTCGGCGAGGGCGTGCCCCTCCCGAATGGCGACGGGTGTCAGCTGGACGCGGTCGGTCACGTCGCCGACCGCGAAGATGTTGTCGATATTGGTACGGTTGTGCTCGTCGACCTTGATCGCGCCGCCGTCCGTCTGTTCGATGCCGAGGGTTTCAAGGCCGATCCCCTCGACGTTAGGCGGGCGGCCGATGGCGGTGAGAAGGATGTCGGCGGGAAGCTGCTCGCCCTTTTCCGTTGTGATGCACAGACTGCCGTCGTCCAGCTTCTCCACCTTTTCGAAGGGGGAATTGTAGAGGAAGCGGATGCCCTTCACGGTGGAGATGGCCTGCAGGCGCTCGACGACGCCCTCGTCATAGCCGCGCAGGAGCTTGCCAGAGCGCTGGACGAGCGTGACCTCGCAGCCAAGCTCGTTGAAGATGCCGGCGAATTCCGTCGCGATATAGCCGCCGCCGGCGATGACGACGCGTTTGGGCAGCTTTGGTAGGTGGAAGACATCGTTCGAGGTGATGGCGTGCTCGGCGCCGGGGCAGGCGAGGCGGCGCGGGCGCGAGCCTGTGGCGATCAGGATATTCTCGGCGGTGATGGTCTCCTCGCCCACCTTCAGCGTGTGGCGATCCAGGAGCGTGGCGCGGCCGCGGTGGAGCGTGACGTCATGGCTGGAGAGGGTGGATTCGTAGATGCCCTCCAGCCGGTCGACGTCCGCGAGGACGTTGTCGCGCAATATGTCCCATTCGAAGCGCTTGCCCTCGATGCACCAGCCGAAGCGCTCGGCGTCCTCCAGATCCTCGGCGAAATGCGCGCCTACGACGAGCAGCTTCTTGGGGATGCAACCGCGGATGACGCAGGTGCCGCCGACGCGGTGTTCCTCCGCAATGCCGACGCGCGCGCCGTGCCCGGCGGCGATGCGACTGGACCGGACGCCGCCGGAGCCGGCGCCGATGACGAAATAGTCGTAGTCATACTGGGTCACGTCGGAATGCGCCTCGCCATCTGGGATCGTTTCGAAGGAGGCCCCTAGTCCGATCCGGCGGACTTTGCGACTTTCTAAATACGCGTTAGGGCGAACGCACGAGACGTTGATGGATGACGGGTGGGGCGGGGACCGATGGCGACGACGGACGATGCGCTTGGCGTGCTGATCGCCGAGGACAACAGCCTTGTGCTGATGTCGCTGGAAGGCCTGCTGGAAGATCTGGAGTGGCGGCTGATCGGGCCGGCGCGCACGCTGGACGCGGCGCTGAGGCTGGCGGAGCGTGACGATATCGACGTCGCGCTGCTCGATGTGAATTTGGGCGACCAGGTCAGCCATTCCGTCGCGGATCGCCTGCGCGCCCGCGGCATCCCGTTCCTGTTCGCGACCGGGGATGCCGATCATACCAATCTGCCCGCGCATCTGAGGGACGCCGAGTTGATCGCGAAGCCCTATGCGCTCGACGATCTGGAAGGGGCGCTGCGCCGGCTGGCCGCCGGGGCGCCGTCAGCTTAGACGCGATCCGGGCGGGACGGGGCGATCGGGCCGCATGAGGACGATGCGGCCGTCCTCATCGGGTACGCCGAGCGTCAGGACCTCGGACATGATCGGGCCGATCTGGCGCGGTGGAAAGTTGACCACCGCGATGATTTGCGTGCCGATCAGCGTGTCCGGATCATAGAGATCGCGAATCTGCGCGCTCGATTTCCTGATGCCGATGGCCGGGCCGAAGTCGATCGCGAGCTTCAGCGCCGGTTTGCGCGCCTCGGCAAAGATAGAGGCCTCGACGATCGTCCCGATGCGGATGTCGACGGCTGCGAACGTGGCGATGTCGATTTCATCGTCGCCGGTGGACTGCGCCGTCATTCCAGCGTCATTCCACCGTGACCGATTTCGCGAGATTGCGCGGCTGGTCGACGTCCGTGCCCTTCGCGACGGCGACATGATAGGCGAGGAGCTGCACAGGAATGGCATAAACGAGCGGTGCGATCAGCGGGTGCACTTCGGGCATTTCGATGGTCGCGATGGCGTCCGCGCCCGCCGCCGCGATGCCGGCCGCATCGGAGATGAGCACCACCTGCGCGCCCCGCGCCTGCGCCTCGTGCATATTGCTGACGGTCTTTTCAAAGAGCGGTCCCGACGGCGCGATGACGATCAGCGGCACGGCCTCGTCGATGAGCGCGATGGGGCCGTGCTTCATTTCACCTGATGCATAACCTTCTGCATGTATATAACTGATCTCTTTCAGTTTAAGGGCGCCTTCCAGTGCGAGCGGGAAGTCGGGACCGCGGCCGAGGTAAAGGACGTCGCGCGCCTTGGCGATGGTGCCAGCCATGGCTTCGATCTCGGCATCATGATCGAGCGCGGCCGTCATCGCCTGCGGCACCTCGGACAGATGCTCGACGATGTCCTTTTCCTGGTCCTGGGACAGGAGGCCCTTGGCGCGCGCCAGGTTGGTGGCGAAGGCCGCCATGACCGCCAGCTGGCAGGTGAATGCCTTTGTCGAGGCGACGCCGATTTCGGGGCCGGCATGCGTCGGCATCAGAAGATCGGCCTCGCGTGCCATGGTCGAGGTGGGAACGTTGATGATGCCAGCCGTCGTCAGCCCGCCCTCGGCGCAGTGGCGTAGCGCCGCCAGCGTATCGGCCGTCTCGCCGGACTGGGAGATGAAGAGGGCAAGGTGATCCTCCTCCAGCACCGGGTCGCGGTAGCGATATTCGGAGGCGACATCGACTTCGACAGGAACGCGGGCGAGGCGCTCGATCCAGTATTTGCCGACCATGCCGACATAGGAGGACGTGCCGCAGGCGACGATCGTGACGCGGCGGACGGACGATAGATTGAATTCCATGTCGGGAAGGGCGACGCGCTCCTCCAGCGGGCGTAGATAGGATTGCAGCGTCTGCGCGACGACGGTCGGCTGCTCGAAAATCTCCTTCTGCATGAAATGGCGATAATTGCCCTTTTCGACGGCCGCCGCGCTGGCGCCGCTGGTGGAGATCGGCCGGTCGACCGGGTCGCCGTTCCTGTCGAAGATGGTGACGTCATCGCGGCGTACGACCGCCCAGTCGCCCTCCTCCAGATAACAGATACGCTGTGTGAAACCGGCGAGCGCGAGGGCGTCGGAGCCGAGGAACATTTCATCCTCGCCATAACCGACCACCAGCGGCGAGCCGAGCCGCGCGCCGATCATCAGATCCGGATGATCGCGAAATATGATCGCGAGCGCGAAGGCGCCGCGCAGGCGCGGCAGTACGGCTTTAACCGCCGCCTGCGGATCGGCGCCGTTCTCGATCTCACGCGAGACGAGGTGAGCCACCACTTCGCTATCGGTTTCGCTCTGGAACACGCGGCCGTCGGCGATCAGTTCCTCTCGCAAGGGTTTGAAATTCTCGATGATGCCGTTGTGGACGAGGGCGACATGCTCGGTCGCGTGTGGATGCGCATTGTCGACCGTGGGCGCGCCATGCGTCGCCCAGCGCGTGTGCGCGATGCCGACATGGCCGGGGAGCGGCGCTTTGTCGAGTTTGGCCGCGAGATTGCGCAGCTTTCCCTCCGCACGCCGGCGTTCGAGCCGGCCATCGTCGAGCGTGCAGATCCCGGCGCTGTCATAGCCGCGATATTCGAGCCGTTTCAGGCCGTCCAGAAGATCGGGCGCGACCGATCGGTCGCCGAGAATACCAATGATCCCGCACATGGTTCAGCCCGCCTTTTCTTTGCGTTCGGCCTGCAGTTCGCGAAACCGCGTCGCCCAGCCTTCCTTCATTTTCTGCTCGCCGCGCGCGACAGCAAGGTCGCCGGCAGGAACGTCGCCGGTGACGACGGAGCCCGCGCCGACCATGGCGCCGTCGCCGATCGCGACAGGCGCCACAAGCGCACTGTTGGAACCGATGAATGCACCGGCACCAATCTTCGTCCGATACTTGAAGAAGCCGTCATAATTACATGTTATCGTGCCTGCGCCGACGTTCGCACCTGCGCCGACATTGGCATCGCCCAGATAGGTAAGGTGGTTCGCCTTCGCGCCTTCGCCGAGCGTCGTTTTCTTCATTTCGACGAAATTGCCGACCTTCGCGCCCGCCATCATGCGCGCGCCGGGCCGCAGCCTAGCGAAGGGGCCGACCTCGCAATCGTCGCCGACATCCGTGCCCTCCAGATGCGAAAAGGCGCGAATGGTGGCGCCGGTGCCGATCCTGACGCCGGGACCGAAGACGACGTTCGGTTCGATGATCGTATCGGTGCCGATTTCCGTGTCCCAGGAAAAGAAAACGCTGTCAGGGTCACGGAGCGTCACACCCGCCGCCATCATCGCCGCGCGCTGATCCTGCTGCCAGAGCGCTTCGGCATAGGCGAGGTCGGCGCGGTCGTTGACGCCGACGACTTCCCGCTCCGACGTTTCAACGACGGCGGAGGTGCGGCCGTCAGCAGCCGCGACGGTCACGAGGTCGGGCAGATAATATTCGCCCTGGGAATTGTCATTGCCGATGCGCGCGAGCGTCGCGAACAGATCGGCCGCGTCCATCATGACCGGCCCGGCATTGCAAAGATTTACGTTTCTTTCCTCGTGACTTGCGTCTTTATATTCAACCATCTTCTGAATGAGATCGCCGTCCGTCAATATACGGCCATAGGCTTTCGGGTCGGCGGGGCGAAAGCCGAGCATCACGCAGGCGGGCGCGTCGTCATGGTGCAGTCGTGCCTGCATCTTCCTGACCGTCGCTGCCTTCAGATGCGGGACATCGCCGAAGCAGACGAGGATGTCGCCCTCGAACGCCTGAAGTGCATCCTTCGCCTGTAGCGCGGCGTGGGCCGTGCCCAATTGCTCGTCCTGGCGTGCAAAATGGACGCCATCGGCCGCCATGGCCGTTTCGACGCTTTCCGCGCCGGCACCGACGACGATGGTCGCGTCCGCCAGCGGCAATGTCTTCAGCTCTGCGACCAGGCCCCGCAGCAGGGGACGGCCCGCGATGGGGTGGAGAACTTTGTGTGTCGCCGATTTCATGCGCGTGCCTTTGCCCGCGGCAAGGATGATGGCGGCGACCGGCCGTTCGGACATCGTCGATGGTCTCCTGGCAGAAAGGTTGGCGCCGCCTAACCCAATGATGTTGCGATTTCCACAAATGCTCGGGCAAGAGGCCGACATGACGGAAACAACCGCGCCGCCCTGCATCGTGTTCGATCTCGACGGCACCCTCGTCGACACGGCGCCCGACCTTGCCGAGGCCATGAATGCCGTTCTGATGCATTTCGGGCGCCCGCGCGTCGATGTAGACGCCGTGCGCGACATGGTCGGCCACGGCGCGCGTCGCACCATCGAGAAGGGGCTGGCGCTGACAGGCGGCGGCGACGCGGACATGATCGAGGCGGGCCTGCCGCTGTTTCTGGATCATTATGCGGCGAACATCTGCGTGCACTCGCGGCCGTGGGACGGTGTGGAAGCGGTTCTCGACGAACTGGCGCTGCAGGCGACGCTCGCGATCTGTACCAACAAGCCGGAGCGCCTGGCTGTCGATCTGGTCGGCGCACTCGGCTGGTCGGCGCGGTTCGGTGCCTTGATAGGTGGCGACACGCTCGAGGTGAAGAAGCCGGATCCCGGACATTTGCACGAGACGATCGTGCGCGCGGGTGGCGATCCTGCTCGTTCCGCCTTCATCGGCGATTCGAG
>JBCCAC010000021.1:0-14065 GCA_039815015.1 Pseudomonadota bacterium
CCCGCCGCCAGCGACATGAGAAGGCTCATCGAGGCGATGCAGTGGGCGACGATCTGCACGTCGCGGCCCGTCTGCCCGCGCACATGTGCGATCGCCTCCGGCCAGTCGATCAGCGCGATATCGTCGATCGTGTAGGGCTTCGGATCCTTCAGAGGTATGCCGTCGGCGTCCTTTTCGAGGTTCCCCGACGCATCGCTGGCCCGATAGTCGAACAGCCACACGTCGTAGCCCGCCGCGACCAGTGCCTCGGCGAAATTCGTCTCGACCGTATCGATCGCATAGGAGGATGCGAGCACCGAAAAGCCAGGCGCGACGATCACCGGCCCCTTCGCTTTGTCTTTGTCGCCGCCGGTATAGCGGGTGAACCTGACCTTGAATCCGTCGCTTAGCGTCAGCGTTTCGACGTCAGGATCCGGCAGGCGCAGTTCCCGGCGCGGTTCGGTTTCCAGCGCCAGATCCTGGCGCGGAAAATTGTTGAGATCGGCGAGCAGTCCGCCATAGGCGCGGAACAGGGTCATGCCGAAGAAACCGGCGAACTTTCCCAGATAGACCATGCCGATGGCCGTTCGGACGCGCGGGAAGCGTTCGATCAGATGCCCGATCCAGTCGTCCTTCACATCAAGCGTGATCGACTGCGCCTGATGCATCAGATCGTCGAGGTTCAGGGTCAGGACGCCCTGCGCCAGTAGCTCGCCATCCCCCGCCTCGCCATCATGAACGGTGACGAAGAGCGTCGTCACGTCGCCCCACAGGGTCGAGCCGGCGCGCTCCTTCAGAATCTTGTGGCCGCGGAAGCGCACCGGACGGCCGTCCCGCATCAGAACCATGTCATAGGTCATGCGCCAGGCCTCGGCGTCGTCCTCGTCGACGATTAGCAACTGAAATTCGCCGCTCTTCACCGCCATCGGCGTCGGCGACAGGGTCGCACAGTGGACGACCCCGGTGATGGCCGCGCGGTGCTGCCGCTCGGTCACCATGGCATTCAGGTCGTCCGTATGGATGGTCAGCCGGAAATCGAGCGGCGTACCGGCATCCCGCCCCCAGGCCTCCGCCGCGCGATAATCGTCGGTAATGCGCTGGGCCGCGGGCGCGGCATTGTGGACCGGCCGCGTGCTGATCCAGCCGTGCATCGTTTCGGTGAAGCCGAACTGCGGGCTAAGCAGGTCCGGATGGTCGTGGATGATCTTCGCCAGAAGATCCTTCGCCAGGTCGATGGCGTCGTCCTCCAGCGCCTTCGCCAGCGCTTCGATATGCTTCAGCAGGCCGCCGAATATGTCGGCCGCCAGTGCCTCGGCATGATGGGCGAGACTGGCCTCGATGCGCGACAGGAGGCCTTTGCGGACCGGCGCGGGTTCCGCGTCCGCTGTCGGCGTCGAAGCGGCAGCGACAGCGGCAGGCGGAAGTGCGGTCGATGGTCCGATGTCATAATCGACCGTCCAGCCCTTGTCCTTCGCCAGCAGCTCGCACGCCCGCTCGGCGACCGCGCTGATGGTGAGGTAGGGGTTGACCCCGACCGCGCCCGGCATGACGGCGCCGTCGCAGACGTAAAGCCCCTCATGAACGTCGGCGCCCGTTTGGCCGAAAAAGACCTGACAGCGATCATTGACGACACCCGCGGCGGCATCGTCGGCCATGCCGCAGCCGCCGACCGGATGCACGGTGATGGTCTTGTTGCCGACCTCGTCGCGCCACAATGGGCTCGGAAAGAACTGGCCGCGCACCGCGTCGGATGCTTTCCGGATCATCTCATTGTCGCGCGCCATCACGTCGGTCCGCCCGGCGCCCGGCCAGTCGATCAGCAGCCGGTCGTTTTCCAGCTTCAGCGTGCCGCCGGCATTGTCGTCGCTCATGACGAGATAGGTCTGCGTACGCGCGACCGGTCCCTTGTAGGACCAGTCGGCGAGCGCGCCCGGATCCTTCTGGAACGCCTCGCCCAAGTCCTTCGCATCGTTGAGGCGTGGTTTCGCCTCCTTGATGCCGAAGCGGGTAAAGCTGCCCGCCAGCGCATCTGCGAAGAAGAAGGCGGGCGGTAACGCCGCCGCCATGATGCTGGGGATCACGCCCTCTTCGATGACGAGGCCGTCTTCGGGTCGTGCCTCGTCGCGAATGTCGATGATGCCCGTTATGCAGGGCCCCGGAAACGGGTGCGCATCGTCCGGGTTCGCGCCGACACCGACGCCGTTCAGATCGGGGACGTCGGCGGATTCAATGACGATCCCCTTCGCATCGGTGCCTTCCGAAGAGGTCCAGTAGCTGTTGAAGCCGAAGGCGAGCACGTCGCCATTGCCGGAAAACCGCCGCCCGAGCCGGGACGACAGCGGCAAGCCCTTCGCCGCCGAGCGCAGCAGAATCTCAGTGGAACCGAGCGCGCCGGCGCCCAGCATGACGACGTCCGCCAGCACGGTCCGCGGCGTGCCCGTCCCCGCATGCGACGCGATGTGCAGGCGCCAGCGTTCGCCGTCCCGTTCCAGCCACTCGACGCGCGCATCGGTAAAAATTTCGGCCCCGTACCCATGCGCGTCCGGCAGATAATTCATCAGGACCGTATTCTTCGCGCCGATATTGCAGCCGCTGCAGCAGTCGCCGCAATTCGTGCATTTGGGCTGCGGGACGCCGAACGGATTGGTCCTGTCCTCGAAATTCACCGCGATGGGCGGGCGGTAGAAGCGTTTTCCCATCGCCGTCGCCGAGCGTTCCAGCGCCTTCAGCTTGTTCAGCTCGGGCCAATCGTCCGGATAGGGCTCGACGTCCAGCATGTCGCGCGCGCGCTGATAATAGGGCGCCAGCAGATCGGGATCGTCGCGAAAGACGTTCGGCCAGACCTCCGTCTCGAACAGCCGCTTGTCGATTTCCAGCGCGACATTGGCATTGATCAGCGACGTACCGCCGAGGCCGCAACCGACCATCGCGTACATGTCCGGATTGGCGTGCAGGTTGAACAGGCCGGCCGGATTGCCGATGCGCCCGCCCGGCGTGTCGATCTGGATCGAATCCTTAATATCGGCGGTCTTGTCCGGATATTCGCCCGGCCGGAATTCGCGCCCGCGTTCCAGGACGGCGACCTTGCGGCCCGCACGCGCCATGCGCGACGCGGCGATGCCGCCGCCATAGCCGGAGCCGACGACGACGACCTCGTAATCCTCACCGATCTCATCAAAATCGCGCGACAGATTTGCGCCTTCCGCTCCGCTCATACCTCATCCTTCGCGAAGAAGCGGTGCAGCGCCCGCTCGGCATGCATCCTGATTTCGTCGTGCATGTGTTTCGAGAACACGCCCCAATCCGCCGCCGCGCCCTCAACTGCGGCTTCCAGCGCGGCCAGGAGTTCGTTTTCCGTATCGTCGAAGCCGCCGACGCCGCCGGCGTGCACCGGGATCATCGCCTCGTTGACGGGATCGTTGAAGAGGCGCAGCGAGGCGACGTTCAGCGCATCGTCAATGAGGACCATCGCCCCGCCCTGACAAGCCATCGCCGTCGGCCGGTCGAGTACCCAGCCACCGGTATTGTAGACCCGGACCGGCGTCCCATAACCCGGCACCGCGATCTGGTCCTGAAACGGCTTGTGCGTATGGCCGAAAACGAAGCTGGTCGTCGCGGCTAGGCCCGTCTGCGATTCCGCCCTGAACTGGCGCGCCACGGGCTCCTCGACATACCAGACCAGATCGTCGATCTCGTCCGCCGACATGACCTGATAATAGCCCTCACGCTGCGCATTCGCCGCGCGGCCCGCCGTCATGCCGATGGCGGCGCGCACCGCCTCCACCAGCGTCACGCCATAGCCCAGCTCCATGTCCTCGCGAATGCCGAGGGTGCGGCTCATCGCCGTTACGATGCGGTCGGCCAGCGTCAGGGCAAAGCCGTGCGAGGCCGACGCGTCGAGGAGCGTTCCGTAAAGCGTATTGATGCCCTTCCCGATGTCACCCGCGTCGCCCAGATTCGACCAGAGGAAATCGACCCACGGTCCGTTTTCCCGCTCCAGATCGGCAATCTCGTCGGGGCGGACGCCGCTCGCTTCCAGCCAGCCCTTCAGCCGTGACAGGGCCCGGTAGGTCGCATCGAGATAATGGCCATGATGCAGCACCACCGCGCGGTCGCCGGCCCCGTCGACGAAACCCAGATTGGGGTAGGCGATGCGGGCTTCGGCATCCTTCAGATGCGGCCGCATGCGCATTAGTCCCGTCAGATAGCGACAGGCGAAATTCGGCGGATCGAGGAGCGGCGACACGCATTCCAGATCGGCGTCCTGTCCAAGCGCGTGCGGATGCTGGCCCCAGATATGTTCGAGCAGGCGCTCGTCGCGCGCCATGCGCCACAAATGATGGTCATGATTGCCGGGGATGACGATGACGTCGTTCGCAAATAGCGGCGCCTCGCCGGCCGGGAACAGCGCGTCCAGAAAGGCCAGAAACGCCCGGCTGACGTCGCTCGCCGTCGACAGGCCGAGATCGAGGACGTCGCCCATGAATACGAGCGTCGGCGGCGTTTCGCCCGCCAGCGGGGTCAGTGTCGCGCGCAGCCCCTTCGCCAGGGCCAGCAACGTGTCGCCCGGCACGTCGCGAACGGTGCCATCCTTATCGCGTGTCGTGAGGAGGCTGTCTTCGGCCCCAAGATGCAGGTCGGACACGCAGACATAGCGCAATGCGCTCATAGGCCCTCCGTTCGTATAACGACGTCAGATTACAGGCACTTCTGAAACGCATCTCGTACGGCGGTCTGCCTTGGGTCATCCTTGACGTAGAGGTCAAGCCGGTTCGTGATCCAGGCATAGCCGGTGCGCGCGACCGGATCGGCATAGGCGAAGGATCCGCCGACCGCGAAGGTGCCGTAGGCCGCAGGCGTCGGCGCGAAGGGCCATCGATCCGTCGGCTTCTCCAATCCCAGCGAGTAGCGCATTTCGGTATCGAGAATATAATCCCGGGTGCCCGCGACCGGGGTCTCCCAGCCGTCGGCCAGTGCCGTGAGCACATCCGCATCGACACCCAGCGTCGGCGCGCCGCGTGCGAATTCGTCGTAAATCTTCGCAAAGCCCAACGCCGAACCGAGGCCGCCGGCGCCGCCCAGTTCCAGACGCCAATACTCCTCACAGTCCATCGCGGACGGCCCTTTCAGGAGCAGCGGATTGTTGAGCGCGCGATAGGGCAGCGTCCAGGGCATCAGCATGGCGAGGACCAGCCCCCAGCTCATGTCCTTCTTTCTGAGAATGAGATCGACGAGGCCGAACCCTTCGATCCGCGCCATCCGCTTGCGGTCGAACGCGGCAGGCAGCCCGATGAACACATCGGCACCGAGCGGCTCCGCAATCTCTTCGGCGAAGAACCGGCCGAGCGTCCGCCCTTCCGGATCGGTACGCCGGATGAGTTCGCTGGCGAACCAGCCGAGCGTATGCGGATGATTGGCGTTGTAACGGCCCGGCTGCCAGTTCGGCTTCGTCGCGGCGATGGCGGCGGCGAGCGCGTCCTGGTCGCCCATATTGCGATGCGACAGCTTCATGTCGATCGCCGCGACACCGAGCTGTTCCGACAAAAGCGCGCCGATCTTCCAGCCGCCCTTTCCGTGCGCGGCGAATTCGGGCCAGACGCTCTCCACCTCGTCGTCGTAGCGAAACAGTCCTTTCGTGACCGCCATGGCGCAGGCGAGCGCGGTCATGCCCTTGGCCAGCGAGAAGACGAGCGCGATCGTATCGGGTGTCCACGGATCGGATCGCGCGCGATCCTTCCAGCCGCCGACCAGATCGACGACGGGCGCGCCGTCGCGATAGATCGCGCAGGCGGCGCCGCGTTCCCCGGGATTTTCGAATGCGCGCGCGAACGCGTCCGCAACGGGTTCGAAGCCGGGCGCAACGGTACCGCGCACCCTGTTCGTTTCGATCGGGATCAAGAGGCGACCTTTACCTTCTCGCTGGTACCGCTCGCTTCGCTTTCCAGCTTTGCCAATAATATTTCCGCTCGCGCCAGGGTCGGCACCTCCGCCCTGTCCTCCGGCGCGATCGCATTCCAATAGGGCAACAGCATCGTCAAGGCTTCGCCCGGCCGCCCGGCCTTGCGCATCAGGATCGCCAGATCGATCGCCAGTTTCAGCGCGACGAAATGCGCCCCCGACGCCGCCGTGTCCGCGATCACGGTACGGCAGTCCGCCTCCGCTGCTTCAGCGTCGTCATGCCATGCCAGCTGCACGGCCAGGCGGTCGACTTCGCCCTTCAAATGCACGAGACCGGTTCGCGCCATTTCCCCTTCGGCGACCGACTTCAGCGCCTTCGCCTCATCGAACCGGCCGGCATGAAAGGCGAGCCAGGCCATGACGAGATGCTCCCGGTCGCGCGACATCGCCACGCCCATGTCCGCGACGGTCGCGACGGCGGAGCGGAACATCGTTACGCCCGTCGCCACATCGCCGGTCAGGATGCGCACCTGTCCTTCCAGCATCCGGCCATGTGCGGCCCAGTGCGCAAAATCATGAGCGCTGGCGAGGGCGAGCAGTTCGTCATTACAGGCCCGCGCGCCCTTCAGATCGTCCATCATCATCAGCGCGCCATGGCGGTAAGCCAGTGCCAGCGCCTCCGATCCGGGATGAGCGAGGCCACGCGCCACCGCGACGGCCTCCAACAGCGCGGCTTTTCCCGCCCTGATCTCGCCCATGCGAAGGCGCGTCAGCCCCAGGAACGACAGGCTTTGTACGGCCGGGGACATGCCGAAGCGCAACGCCAGTTCACGATCGCGCGCTTCGTCGCGAAAGCCGAGGCCGAGCGTCAGGGTCTCCGCCGCCGCCAGCGGCCGCCCGGCCAACGCATCGACGACGCCCGTCGCGGCATGGGCGGCAAGGCTCAGATCGCGATCATCGCCGCCAGCGGCGCCCTCCATCATGCGCGCGGCGAAGGTGCCGGCCTCCTCCACCATCGCGCGGTTGTAGCAGTAGCGCCACAGGAACCAGAGGCCGGCGAACAGGTCCGGTCCCGGCGCCGCCGACAGGGCCAGATCGCGCGTGTCGGCAAAGATCTTCTCCAGATCCTCGCCCGCATAGCCCTCGGTCAGGATGAGCGCATTGCCGAGGCCGACACGGGCCGCCAGCCTGGTCTCGACGGCGGCATCCGGCCGCGCTTCCAGAAGCGCGACCGCCTGGCGATAGAAGCCGATGGCCGCCGCATTGGCCGCGGCGCCGGCGGCGAGCGCGCCGGCACGCAGCAGATACGGGACGGCCCGGTCGGTATCGCCTGCCTCTGCGAAATGGTGGGCCAGCAATTCGACGGGCGCCGCGTCGCCGTGCCGATCCACCAGCGCCGTGCCGATGCGCCCGTGCAGAGCGCGGCGCTGCTTCACCAGCAGGCTTTCATAGGCGACGCGCTGGGTCATCATGCTGCGAAAGCGATATTCGGGCTGCGGCACCAGTCTGGTCTGCTGGACCAGCCCCTCGGCGACGGCGGTACCAAGCAGGTCCATCACATCCGCATCTTCGCCATAGACGGCGATCATGGTCTCACGGTCGAACCGGCGTCCGATGGCGGCCGCCACCTTGATAAGCGTCGCCAGTGGCGGTGCCAGCCGGTCAAGGCGCGTGCGCACGACGGCCTCGATCGTTCCGGGCAGATCGAGCGCCTTCAGGTCCATCGCCGCCGACAGCCGTCCTGCCGCCACTACCGCCAGATCCTGTTCGATCAGGGTGCGCGTCAGTTCCTCGACGAACAGCGGCACGCCATCGGTATGCGCATGCATGCGCTCGGCCAGCGCCGGGGCCACATCATCAGCGCCGGCGACGACGCCGATCAGTGCCGCGACATCATCCGCCCTCATGGGCGGCAGTACGATCTGGCGGCAATGCGGCAGGGCGGGCCAGGTCGGCGCCGCCTCGGTCCGCGCGCAGACGATGATGACGAGTGGGCAGGCGGCCGACATCTCGACCAGCGTCGTCAGCGTTTCGATCGACGCATCGTCCGCCAGATGCCAGTCGTCGAGCACGATCAGCAACGGCGTCACCGCCGCCGCGGCCGTGAGTGCCGCAACGACCGCGTCCCCGATGATACGCCGCAAGGCGTTGCCCTCTGCCTGCGGCGGCAATCTGTGAGAGTCGCTGGCGATCCCCATCAGATGCAGTAGGTGCGGCGTATAACATCGCAGCGCCGGCTCGACGCCGTCGATCCAGGCCGTCACCAGATCGGACAGCGCACGGTCGATTTGCCCGGGCTCGGCATCGTCGTCCGGAACATGGGTGGCCACGCCGGTCAGGTCCGCCAGCAGATCGGCGAAGGGCGCGTGCGTGCGAACCTTGTCGAGTGCCAGACACGTCGCACGCGTCACATGCATGTCGCGCGCATGGGCACGACGGCGAACTTCGCGCGCCAGCCGGCTCTTCCCCATGCCCGCTTCACCGACCAGCGCCAGCGCTGCGCCCTGTCCCGCCTGCGAATCGGCCAGAGCGACGTTGAGCGCCGCCAGCTCTGCGTCGCGGCCGATCAGGAGCACGCCCTCATCCGCCAATTCATCATCAGGGGCGACCGCGCTGCGTCGCCGGCTCTCGACGCGCATGGCATCGGGGCCGGCGGCCGCCAATTCGTAAAACGCGGTCAGCCGTTTGCCGATCTGCTTCGACACGAGCAGGTCTCCCGGCCCGGCCAGCGCCGACAGACGCGCCGCGTCGCTGGTCGGACGTCCGGTCACCCGGACCGCGCCGGAGCGGGCATCGAAGGACGTAACCGCGATACCGCTCGCAATCCCCATGCCGACGGCGATTCCATCCGCGCCCGATTTCAGCGCGGCGGCGATGCGCAGCGCCGCGCCGACGGCGGCACGTTCCTCGTGTTCCTCGCGCACGGGAACGCCGAACGCACAGGTGAACCCCTCCATGCCGAACTGGCAAAGCCGTGCCGGCCCACCCGCGATCTGGGAAATCAGCCGGGCCTCGAGATCGCAAAGCCAATCGTCAAGCGCTTCGGGATCGATCGCGCCGAAACGCTCGTCATGCTGATCGAACGTCGCGGTCAGCAGCGTCACCCGCCGCCGCTCGCTTTCGGCGTTTTCGATGATGGCCGCGCGCGGTCGCGGCCGCACGGGCGCCGGCTGCGGCGCTTCGGCCGCCAGCATCGCCTCGACGGCGTCGACCAGTCCGTCGAATGCCGGCGCGCGGGGATCACCGGTCCAGCCCATCAGGGGCAAGGCCTGAACCTCGGCGAAGCCGAGCGGCAGATCGACATCGTCAAGGCGTACCGGCCGATACGTGCCCTGCCGCAGCGCGCGCGCCGCCTCTTCCTGCACGAAGCGGCCCTCCGCGCCCACGGACAGATCGGTCCACAGGACGACGACGCATTTGGCAGCATCCAGCCGCTCCGCGATCATCTGCCGCCAGCCGTCGCCCACGCCGATATGCTGGTCCCACCAGACCGACAGGCCGCGCGCCTCCAGCGCCGCGACCACCTCCGCCGCACGTGCCCGGTCCTCGGACTTGTAAGACACGAATATTTCGGTCATCCGGCCCCTTTTCGCGCCCAACATACCGACGCATGACGGGCGGCCCGGCCCGATGGGCCGGCCTCGTAGTCTTTCGCCGGCAACTACGCGATCCGCAACTATCGAAACACCGATGCTCGCCTGGAGGCCCGAGCCGGAATCGAACCGGCGTACACGGATTTGCAGTCCGCTGCGTCACCACTCCGCCATCGGGCCTCGACGGGAGAAAACTGGGATTTCCGGCGCCTAGGCAGATCGACGTTCGCAGTCAAACCCTTTGCGGCGCGCGATTACCGGGTCTGTTCCCCTCATTTTTCGACGAACATCCCGGTTTATACATACCAACATCGCTTGGCGGTGGGACAAGGACGGGCTAGACACGCAGGCCTTCGCATATCCCGACTTGCGTGCGGGTGTGTTATTCCGCTACATCAGTCCCACTTTTTCTGACGAAGGCGTTTCATTTCGTGACTTTCGACCGACCTGAAGCCAGCCGCCTCGCCGAAATGCGCGACGCCATGATCGACAGCCAGCTGCGGCCGAACGGCGTAACGGATCCGGCGCTGATCGCCGCGTTCGAGGGTGTCGACCGCGACCGGTTCGTGCCCGATGCGCGCGCCGCCTTCGCCTATCATGACGAAGAGATCGAACTCGCGCCCGGCCGGTTCCTGATGGCACCCATGCCGCTCGGCAAACTGCTCGGCGCCGCCGACATCCGTCCCGGCGAGCGTGTTCTGATCATCGGCGGCGGTACCGGCTATTCCGCTGCCATATGCGCCGGCCTGGGGACTGCCGTCACACTGGTGGAAGAACAGGAGATGGCGGACCGGGCCGCCGATGCCCTGGGGGACAGTACCGTCGAGATCGTGGCCGGACCGCTAAGCGGCGGCGCCGACGGTGCGGACCCCTTCGACCTGATGATCGTCGAGGGTACGGTGGAACATCTGCCGGACACTCTGACAGCGCAAGTGAAGGATGGCGGACGCATCGTAACCGTCATCGTCGATGACGGCGTCGCGCGGGGCGGCGTTGCGAAAGTATATGGCGGACATCTGGGGTGGACCTTCTTCATGGACGCAGACGCGCCCGTCCTTCCCGGCTTCGCTAAGAAGCGGGAATTCGTATTTTGAGATCGTTCCTAGTACTGGCATTATTCGTCGCGGCGGCTGCACCGGCTCATGCCGAGACGCTGCAGGAGGCCATAGCCGCCGCCTACGCGACGAACCCCGATCTCGCATCGTCGCGTGCCGGACAGCGCCTGTCGGCAGAGGATGCCGTCCTCGCCCGCAATCAGCTGTTCCCGACCATCGGCGCCAACGCCGTTTTCGATCAGCAGACGTTCAACCCCGGCAACTTCGGCGATCAGAGCCGCTTCTTCGGTTCGACCGTACGCCTTACCCAGCCCGTCTATCGCGGCGGCCAGACGATTTCCAACATCAAGGCCACGAAAAAGCGCCTGCTGTCCGGGCGCGAGCAGCTGCGCGCGACGGAAAACCAGCTCGTGTTCGACACGGTACAGGCGTACATGAATGTTCTGGCGAACCAGTCCGAGGTTGAACTGAACGCCAGCAACGTTCGCGTCCTGGAGCGCCAGCTGCAGGCATCCAGCGACCGTTTCGAGGTTGGGGATGTCACGCGTACCGACGTGGCGCAGTCGGAAGCGCGGCTGGCACTGGCGCGAAGCCAGTTGATCGCGGCCGAGGCCGCACTCGATGCCGCCAGCTACACGTTCGAACGTATCGTCGGGCACGTGCCCCAAAATCTGCAGCCCCCGCCGCCGACGCCGCCCTTGCCCGGAACGGCCCAGCAGGCGATCGATCTCGCCCTTTCGGAAAGCCCGGCCGTCATCTCGGCGCGGCTGGGCGAACAGGCATCGCGCTTCGAGGTGAACGCGGCGCGCGGCGCACGGCTGCCAAGCGCCGATGCGACGTTCGAAGTCGGCTATCAGAACTTTCGCGGCCTGAACAACCAGATCGGTGGCGTCGTCTTCACGAACATCGATTTCACGCAGAACATCGGCGCGACGGTGACGATCCCGATTTACCAGGGCGGACAGGCAGGCAGTCAGATCCGCAGTGCCAAGGCACGCGCGGACCAGTCGCGCATGGACCTGATCGGCGCGGAACGGATCGCAATCGAGCAGGTTCTGACCTCTTACCAGAATCTGATCGCCGCGCGTGCGACCATCGACGCAGCGGTCGCCGCCGTCGACGCGAACGAATTGGCGCTGGAGGGAACCCGCGCGGAACAGACCGTAGGGACGCGAAACATTCTCGACGTCCTGAACGCCGAACAGGAATTGGTGAATTCCCAGGTTCAGCTCGTACGCGCGGAACGCGACAGTTATATCGCGGCCTTCGCCCTCCTTGCGAATATCGGCCGCGCGGAAATCGAACGGTTGAACGTGCCGGTCATGGTCTACGATAATGACACATATCTAAAGCGCGCGAAGCGGCACTTCATCGACTGGACCGCGGAATTCACGCCGGGGCCGCTCACGACGCAAAGCACGGCCGACGTTCCCGAATATACGGTGCCCACGCCAAACCGCTCCTATAATATCTCTGCCGCCGAGCCCGCGCCCGTCGATGCCCAGACGGATGGGGCTGCCGTCGGTGTCGTCGAGCCGAATACCGAAGAGGTGGACCGGCCCACTCTTGACGGCGAAGCTGCCGACACCCCGGCAACACCGGACACATACGGCACAATGCCAGTCGACGAAGAAGGTGAAAATTAAACCTTGGCGGGCTAGAAACGCCGCATGAGCGCCGCGGCCCGCCCCGAACAGTCCATGGAGGACATTCTCGCCTCCATTCGCACCATCATCACCAGTGATGGCGATGGGGAGGGTAACGATGCAGCGCGTCCGACGACCGTTGCCGAAGCGCTTGCAAATGACGACGAACGCGTATCCGACATGTCCGACTCCGGTCTTGCCAGTGCCGATAGTACCGACGATCACACGCCGCAGTCCGAACTCCTCGAACTCGCCCGCATCGCGCGCGAACAGGGTGGCGATGCGCTTTCCGACACCCTTCTGTCCGATGAAAGCCGCGATAGCGCCGCCGCCACCATGGCGACGCTGGAAGGCACGCTGGTGCGCAACTATCCCGGCAGCGACAAGACGTTAGAGGGCGTCGTGCACGACCTCCTGCGCCCGATGCTGAAAGAGTGGCTCGACGCCAATCTGCCCGGCGTCGTCGAGCGTCTGGTCGCGCGTGAGATCGCGCGTATCACCGACAAATAGATCGCAATGACCGCCTAGGCGACGGCGTTTTTCTCGAACAACGCCTCGATCTCCGCTGCCTCCAGCCCCACTTCGCTCAGAACCTCGCGCGTCGCGCTCCCCGTCGCCGGCGGCGCTTCGGGCAAATCCGTCGTCGTCACCGAATAGCGCGGCGCAGGCGCAGGGTTCGTCATGCCGCCCACCTCCACGAAGGTTTCGCGCGCGCGATTATGCGGATGATCCGGTGCCTCTTCCATCGACAGGACCGGCGCGAAGCAGACGTCCGTCATCGCCATCAGCCCGTCCCATTCATCGCGCGTCTTCGTTCTGAACAGCGCCGTCAGCTTTTCCTTCAACGGCCCCCAGGCCTGCGGGTCCATCTGCGCGTCGAATTCGTCATCGTCATCCAGACCGGCCAGCCGCCGCAGCTCCGCATAGAATTGCGGCTCGATCGAGCCAATGGCGACGAATTTCCCGTCCTTCGTCTCGTACGTGTCGTAAAAATGCGCGCCGGTATCGAGCAGGTTGACGCCGCGCTCATCGCGCCACATTCCGGCGCCCTTCATGCCCCAGATCATGCCCATCAGCGCCGCCGACCCGTCGGTCATGGCGGCATCGATCACCTGACCTTTCCCCGTCTTCGCGGCATGAAGCAGGGCGGCGACCATACCGAAGGCCAGCATCATGCCGCCGCCGCCGAAATCGCCGATCATGTTGATGGGCGGTGTCGGCTTTTCGCCTGCACGGCCATAGGTATGGAGGGCGCCCGACAGCGCGATATAATTGATGTCGTGCCCCGCCGCCTGCGCATAAGGCCCGTGCTGGCCCCAGCCGGTCATGCGTCCGTAAACGAGCTTCGGATTGTCCGCGATAAGAGTGTCGGGACCCAGCCCCAGCCGCTCCATCACACCCGGGCGCAAACCTTCGAAAAACCCGTCCGCGCCCTTGGCCAGACGCCGCACGATGTCGACACCCTCTGGCGTCTTTACATTGACGACCACCGAGCGCCGGTTGCGCCCCAGAACGGGCTCAGGCCGCGCGCCCGGCCGATCGATGCGGATGACTTCGGCACCGTGATCGGCCAGCATCATGCCGCAAAACGGCCCCGGCCCGATCCCGGCCATCTCGATGATCTTCAGTCCTGTGAGCGGTCCGGACATGGCGATGACACTCCTGAAACAAAGACGTGCCAGCGTGCTTTGTCGGCACCGCCATGTACCACAACTCTTCCAAGCGACAGGGCGCTTTTAAGGGACGACCTAGTCTAGAGCGTTTTGCGTTTGTATTGATTCACAAAGCGGATGTGATGTGATTCAAGCGGTCCGGTTTTTGATCGGGAGGTTTGGATGGCACGCGGGTATGATCGAGCGCTTCGTGAACGTGTTGTTCGTGCGGCCGATGGCGG
>JBCCAC010000213.1:0-4750 GCA_039815015.1 Pseudomonadota bacterium
ATCGCGTCGCGACCTGAACCCTTTCCATCCGTCATGCCTTCAACTCCTCCTGCAACGGGGCCAGCCGCTGCGCCAGATCGGCCCGCGCACGGGCCAGTAAGCCTTCCACCGCCTTCGGCGTCGTATCGAGCGCCTCGGCAATCTCGTTCATCGTCGCACCATCGCCATAAAAGAGCGTGATCGCCGCACGCTGCCTAGCTGGCAATTGCATTACGCCTTCGTTCACCCGCCGGTCGCGCACCAGATCGCCCACCGCCGTTTCCGGGCTGGGCAGGTCCGACGCGGCGTCCAGCACCTCGTCCAGATCCTCGACGGGCTTCAGCGCCCGCTTCCGATCGATGCAGCAATTGACGACGATCCGGCGGAACCAGGTCTGCACCTTCGCCTTGCCGGGATCGAAGCGGTCCGCCGTCTTCCACAGCTTCACGAGCGCGGTCTGCACCGCGTCCTCCGCTTCCGCCCGGCTGCCCAGTACCTTCATCGCCGTTCCGAGCGCCGGCCCATAGAGCACGTCCGTCAGCGCACGGAATGCGCCGTCGTCGCCTTGGGCGACCTGCACCATGAGCTGCGAAGGATCGATCGGTGAAAGGGCCGTCATCACCTGCAACATCGCAGGGGTTACGGGCAAAAGAAAGGCCGTCCCTTGCGCCTGGATGAATGACCACCGGTCCAGGTTCAGCATCGCTTCATGACGCCCCGTCAACGGTGCGGAGTTGACGTTCTGAAAACAGGGGAGAACGCGATATGTTTGGTCAGAAACTGGCCGTCCTTGCGGCATGTTGTCTGCTGGTGGCCTGCCAGAGCGCGACGACGACCTCCGGCAGCGCCTATCTGCAGCGCTGGGCCGCCGCCGAAGCGGCCGCGCCCGCGGCTGCGGATCCACGGTTTCAGGACGATCTTCGTGCCGCCGCGGCGGTCGAACCCTTGCTCCGCTTTCCCGCCCGTCTCGGCGTCGCACGCTTGCTGAACGGTCAGCTCAGTCCCATTCCGCCGGGTGAGGGCGCACACTGGCTGGCATTGCTGCAAGCGGAAACCGACTATGGCGAATTCGTCGAAATTTCGCCGCTCGCCGCTACTTTTGCCGCCACCGATATCGGCCTTGTGGAGCCCGGCCGCATGGATCCCATTCAGCGCATCCGTCTCGGCGCGGCACGGCAGCATGTCGATGCTGTCTTCGTCTATGAGGTTTTCACGAAATCGGAACGCAAGGGCACGCCGCTTCTCAGCAATATTCTAGATGCGACGATCATCGGCGGTCTTCTGGTGCCGAACCGACAGGTCGGCATCGAGGCGTTCGCTCAGACCGCGCTGATCGACGTCAGGAACGGCTACATTTACGGCCAGGCCAGAGGCAGCGCCGATGCGGCCTTCATCACGACGTCGGCAGGCGGCTTCGATCGCACCAGACGGCGTGCGGAAGATGCGGGTGAGCTGGCGGTCGCGGAAATGTCGACTGAGATCGAGACGATGCTCGCGACGCTTGCGCGCGATCTGCCGCAAGAGGATGTGCCAGAGGCCGAACTTGCCGCGCGCTAGCCCTGCCGGCCGCTCAATGTCGTCGGCGTTTCAGATCGCCCGGTGCCCGATGTCGCGGCGGTGGAACCCGTCCGCGAAGTCGACGCGGTCTACGGCGGCATAGGCGTTCTGCCGCGCGGTCGCGATATCCGTACCCATCGCCGTCACCGCCAGGACACGCCCGCCGCTGGCGATCAGGCCCTTATCATGCGTTTTCGTGCCGGCGTGGAAGACTTTCGCGCCGTCCGTTTCCGCATCCGCCAGCTGGCGGATGGCGCCGCCTGTTTTCGGCGCGTCCGGATACCCTTTCGCCGCCATCACCACGGTCAGCGCGGGCTGGTCTTTCCAGGCGATCGACATCCCGGCGAGGCGGCCATCGACCGTCGCCGTCAGTACCGGCAGCAGATCGGAGGCCATGCGCATCATCAGCACCTGGCACTCCGGATCGCCGAAGCGGACATTATATTCGATCAGCTTCGGCCCGTCCGGCCCGATCATCAGGCCGGCATATAGAACGCCCTTGAACGGCGCGCCCTCGGCGGCCATCGCCCGGACGGTCGGCTCGACGATCTCCGTCATCACGCGCGCCGCCATCGCCTCATCCAGGACCGGTGCGGGCGAATAGGCGCCCATGCCGCCGGTATTGGGGCCTTCGTCCCCATCGAAGGCGCGCTTGTGATCCTGGGCACCGGCCAGCGGCACTACGGTCGTACCGTCCGTCAGCGCGAAAAAGCTGGCCTCCTCGCCCGGCAGAAATTCCTCGATGACCAATGCCGCGCCCGCCGCACCGAAACGCCCGCCCAGCATCTCGTCGATCGCCTCGTCCGCCTCCTGGCGCGACGACGCGATGACGACGCCCTTGCCGGCCGCGAGCCCATCCGCCTTGATGACGAAGGGCGGATCGCGGCCGTCGAGAAACGCCTTCGCCCCATCCGCATCCCGGAACCGGCCATAGGCCGCGGTCGGAATGTCGTATTTCGCACAGAGGTCCTTGGTGAAGCCTTTCGACCCCTCCAGCCGCGCCGCGGTCGCCGACGGCCCGAACGCCGGAATATCCGCAGCCGTCAGGGCGTCGGAAAGACCGTCGACCAGCGGCTGTTCCGGACCGATGACGACGAGACCGATCTTCGTTTCGCGGCAGAATGCGACCACCGCGTCATGATCACCGACATCGAGGTCGATACAGGCGGCCCCCTCGCCGGCGATCCCCGGATTGCCGGGGGCGGCATAGAGCATGTCGAGGCCGGGCGACTGGGCGAGCTTCCAGGCCAGCGCATGTTCGCGCCCGCCCCCGCCGATCAGGAGGATATTCATGGGCCGGCGTGTAAGCGGTTTTCCGGTAGGGGTCGAGCGTAGGTCGGCTCGCGAGGACGCAAAATTCCGGACGATCCTTCGACAGGCTCAGGATGAGCGATTTGAAGACCGCATTCACAACCCGCTCACCCTGAGCCTGTCGAAGGATCGCCTTAAGCCTGTCGCAACATCCCGAGCCAAATCTCTCGCGCTCTTCTCAAACCCGCACGTGCGCCCTAACCCGCCGCCCATGCGCTTCCTCTCCGACAATGCCGCCCGGGCCTGCCCGGAAGTCCTCGACGCGATCATCGCGGCGAACGAGGAAACCTCGGGCTCCTATGATGGCGATCCGATATCCGCGCGGCTCGACGGCGTGATGTCCGATTTTTTCGGCGCGCCATGCCGCGTTTTCGCCGTCACGACGGGAACCGCAGCCAATGCCCTGGCGCTAGCGGCGATGCTGCCGCCCTGGGGCGCCGTCGTCTGCCACCGTGAGGCGCATATCCATGTCGACGAGGCCGGTGCGCCCGAATTCTTCACCGGCGGGGCGAAACTGCTGCTGGCGGATGGCGAGGGCGCGAAGCTGACGCCCGCCAGCGTCGACGCGGCCATGGCGCCCATGCGCGGCGACGTGCATCAGGTCGCGCCGCGCGCACTGTCGATCACGCAGGCGAGCGAATATGGCCGCGTCTACTCGCCCGATGAAATCGTCGCCCTGGGCAGGGTCGCGAAAGACCGCGGCTGGTATTTCCACATGGACGGCGCCCGCTTTGCCAATGCCGTCGTGTCAGACGGTAGCCACCCGGGCGACATGACGTGGCGCGCCGGCGTCGATGCGCTCAGCTTCGGCTGCATCAAGAATGGCGGTATGTCGGCAGAGGCGCTGATCGTCTTCGATGAAGATCTGGCCGCAACGATCCCCGCACGCAAGAAGCGCGCGGGCCAGATGGGATCGAAGGGGCGCTTCGCCGCCGCGCAGATCCTCGCGATGATCGAAAGCGGCGCGTGGGAACGGAACGCGCGTGCGGCGAATGCAGGCGCCGCGCGGCTCGCCGCCGCGTGCGGCGACCGGCTCATGCATCCGGTCGAGGCGAACGAACTGTTCGTGCACATCGGCACGGAAGGCGCGGCGCAGCTCAGAGAGGCCGGCGCAGCATTCTATGACTGGGGCGATGCCGGATCCGGCGAAGCACGTTTCGTCGTCGCCTGGGACACGCCGGAAGACGATGTAGAGCGAATGGCGGCGGCTCTGGCGCAGCTTTCATAGAGGCGCCGCTTCCATAGCCGTCCGGCTCAGTCTTCGGGCAACGCTTCGGTTTCTGTACCGTCCTGCTCACGCAGCATGGCGGGCAGATCGACGGTGGCCGGCCCGCCTTCGCGGCTCTGGTCGATGGCCTGCAAAAGGCCCGTGATCAACGTCCGTTCATTGTCGCTGAGATGCCGTCCGCGCACACGTTTCAGGATCGCCATCGCCTCGTCGAATTCGCCCGCGCCGGCGTAGGAAAGCGACAGATAGGCGCTGATCGGGACGACCTGTGGCGCCAGGCGGTGAGCCTCCAGGAGCGCGTCGCGCGTATTCGCACTCGCCGCATCGATGCTGAGCCGCGCATAGCCGAACAGCGTCTCGAAATGGTCCGGGCGCTGGCGAAAGGCCTGCGCATAGCTGCCTCTGGCGGCGGTGCGCATGTCCTTGTCGCCGGTTTCCCGCCAGAGCCGCTCCTGCGCCCGCGCGGTCAGGAAGGCGGCGTCCGCGTCCGCCGGGTCCGCCTCCAGCCGAGCGGCGAGCGGTGCGATCGCCGCCTGCGCGTCGCCGCGCACCGCCTCCGCGCTCATCCACAGACGTTGCAGCGCCTCGTCGTCGGGAGCGTCCGCCGCGTCCCGGCGCAGCTTCGCCAATATGGTTTCGCTCTTGCGACCGGTCACGCCTGCCATCAGGGCGGCG
>JBCCAC010000003.1:0-19231 GCA_039815015.1 Pseudomonadota bacterium
ATCTCGTCCAGCCGGTCCTGATGACGGTCGAGATAGAGATGCGGAACCTCGCCGGCACGCTCGTCATCCATGATGAGTTGGCGCAGGGTGCGGCGGCCGTCACCCTCCACCCACGGGAAATATTTCAACGTGATCGAGGGGATACGGCCGGTCTTCGCGTTCGGGCGACGGATATAAAAAATGCCCGCCTCACCCTCATGCGCGATATATTGCTGGAAGATGATGGTCTCGCCAGCGGGAAAATCGGCCATGTAGGCGACAAGATCGGCATGATCGTGCAACCGCCTGACCCCGGCGCCGCGGCAGCCGAGATCGGGCTTGGCGACGACGGGCCAGCCGAGCGCCGCCTCGTCGATCGCGGCCGCCGCCGCCTCGACCTTGCCATCGTTGATCCAGGGCGCCGTTCGGGCCGTCCATTCGGGCACGGCGCGCTCGGCAGCAGCGAGGATGCCGGATTTCGACTCGCCCGCCATACCGTCTTCCGGGAAGGCCGGGTTGACGATCCCGGGCAGCGTGATCCCGCGATGGCGCAGCATCAGCCAGCCGACATAGGGCATGACGGGCAGATAGAAGCGCCACATCGGCCAGAATTCGAAGCGGGAGAGAGCGGGACCGCTTTCGTCGAGCGGCGGCATACCGGCGTGCGGAACTGCGCTCACAGGCGGATCAGGTGGCCGGGGCCGGATGCCGCGCACGCCACCATTTGAGGACGAAACGCGGAACGATCATCAGAACGATCGCGGCGGCGCCCAGCCAGGCCAGCGACATGCCAATTTCCTCGATCATCATGTGCGTACCCATGGAGCCCAGAAAGATGAACAGGGCCGACCAGGCGAGCGAGGCGAGCGCGACCCAGAAGGCGAAGGCGAGGAAATTCATATGATTGACGCCGGCACTGACGAAGGCGGGCAGGCGCAGGCCGGGAACGAGACGAAAGCCCAGCACGAACAGGCCGATGGACGCGGGTTTGCGCTTCGGCTGATCGACCTTGTCGACGAAGCGGCGCTGGATCCAGGGCACCCGGTGCGCGATGCGGCCCAGCCCGTAAAGGCCGAGATCGCCGAGCGTCAGGCCGATCGTACCGGCAATAAGCGCCGCCTCGAACGACAGATCGCCGACGCCGACGAGGAGGGCGGCGCCGATAAGGGCCGCATCCTCCAGAAGAAACGATACGCCGATGATGATGAGTGACAGGATGAACGGCGAGGCCATCGTCATCGTGATGAGGTCGGTCGCGACCTTGGCCCAGCTTTCCGTGTCCATGCGTCGATCAGGCGGCGGCCTGCCTCCCTTCGGCGGCGAGCAGCCGGTCATTGTCGGCGGCAATGGCGAGAAACAGTTCGCGCTGAACATTGCTGCCACCGCCGCGAACCAGGGTTGGCGTCGCGGCATGAAAGGCGCGCCTGGCGCTCAGATGATCCCCCGCAGCCCAGGCCGACAGGCCGCGCGCATATGGCAGTGCGACGGCGCGCCAAGGGAAGGCCTCGGCCGCATCGATGCGCGCCGCGCGATCTTCGATCGCGGCGATCGTATCGCGCGCCTCGGCGATGCGGCCGGCCCGAAGCAGCGCGTGCAGCATATGGAAGTCGTGGAAGGGATTGAGCTGGTCGGCAGCGCGCGCGGCGGCATGGTCGGCCAGATCGTTCCAGCGGTCACCGACGTCGGCACCGGCAAGCTCTAGCCGGGCGAGCAGGCTGATCGCGTTGACCTGATCCTGCACATAGGTCTTTCGGACGCCCCAGATGCGGTCGTCGTAAAGCGCAAGCGCAGCCGCATGATTGCCCTGCGCCAGATGCGCCAGCGCAACGTGCCACCAGCTGTGCGTATACATGAAGCTGGAACAGCGATCCCAGCGGTCCCCCAGTGGCAACATCCAGGCAAGGACGGCGTCAGGCCCGTCGCGATTGTGAACGGCATGCGCGACGGCATGATGCGCCCAGGGGTCGTCAGCGTCGCGCGCGGTGGCGCCGCGGCCGATGCGCTCCGCAGCCTCGATATCGCCTGTCTGTTCCGCCGCGAAGGCGATCAGGCCGCCGGCATAGGGCGCATCCTCGTCGATGGCGTTCGCGACGCGCATCATGCCGCGAACGTCGCCGAGATTGATGTGCAGAAGCTGCGCGAACTTGGCGCTGATCAGGTCACGCGGACAGGATTCGACGATTGCCGTGAACCGCGCGGCCGCCTCCGTCGGACGGTCGCCATGCCAGGCGGCGAAGGCCATGACGACGGCGCGTTCCCACTCGTCCGCGCGCCCGGCAAGGGCCACCGCGCGCGCGATCGGCGCATCCGCAGCCGCAACGCCGTCGGCGGTCTGTAGCGAGAGATGGAGTGCCGCCGCATAGGCCTGCGCGAGAGCGCAGTCAGGGTCGAGTTCCGCCGCCCGTACGACGTCGCCCGCACGGGTACCGTGGCTCAGAAACTCCGCCCTGAAACTGTCGATGATCGCGGGCACACGGGATGACGCCGTTCTGACGGCCCCTCCCCCCGAAAGGGACGTCATGCGTGTGCGACGGTTCCGCCGCCCAGGACCAGATGACGGCTCGTCACCAGCAGATAGAGGCAGCAGAGCCAGGTGATGCAGGCCATGATGAACAGCGTGCCGCCATCGCCGAGAACCTCGATGCCGAGCGGCGTGAACAGGTGGAAGAAAATCGCACCCGTCATCGTGCCGAGCCCGATCAGCGCGCCGAAGGGCCTAAGCTTGCGCATGGCCGGCAGCAAAGCGAGGAGCAGAAGCGTGGAGGCGATCAGTTCGACCGTTCCGATGGCGTAGCGGCCGAAAATGCCGTCATTGGCGAACCAGCCGCCAAGACCGAAGCCCGCCGCCCATTCGTCGAGCGTACCGAAAATATGTGCCGGCTCCGGCGCGCCGCCCGCAAATTTGAAGAACAGCGACTGAATGAAAACGAAGCAGACGAACAGCGTCGCCACGATGGGTATGTATTTTTTCATGTTGCCTAACCTTCTCCGCACACAATTATTCGGGCAGTGCTCTCATTTAGCTTTCTATGATCTGCGGCCAGTTCGCGTTCGCCTTCTCGATGAAGCCGGGAATATCCTTTTCCCAAAGCTCTTTCACCGATGCACTGTAGTTCAGGTACAGCCGCCCATCAACGATCTTCCAATAGGGCGGCTTGCCTGCGGCCAGGCGGTTGTCCGCCATCGCCCAGGCGCAATAGCCGCCATAGGCAGGCGCATAACGCTCGGGATCCTCAAGGAAAATGGCGCGGTTTTCCTCGCTGGCGAACCGCCATTCCGCGCCGCGCCATTTGGTCGAGAATGCGCGCTTGCCGTCCATTTGCCGGCCCTCGGTATGATAGGCGACCGTGTCGACGCCGCCGAGCGCCGTATCGGACAGGAACGCCGTGTAGATGCGGTCATTGCCCGCCATGGCGGGCAGCGCGATGAAGGCGGCCAGAGCGAGACCGGCCAGGGCGCCGATGGCGATCAATATGTTTCGCGCGGACATGTCGAGGCTCCTCTCACTTGTATCCGTCGTATCTTCCTGATGTTACGGCCGGGCGATGCCTGGTGTTACCCCCGACTCACGAAACGCGACCGGTTTGGACAAAGCGGGGCCGAACGCCGCAAATTTTTTCGAAAAACCGTCGCACCCCTTTCGCCGGCTCGGCGGGATCCGCGCCGCTACCGGCTTCGCGCGCGCGCTGGCGATGGTGCCGCCCTGGTATCTTGAAGATCCGGCAAGCGCGCGGGGGCGTGCCCGCGCGCGGCGCTTTTCCAGGGTTCTTCTGAACGGCTTCGGCGTCCACGTCGAGCGCGTCGGCACGGCGCCCACGGCCGGAACGACGTTATATGTCGCCAATCATGTCAGCTGGACGGACATCTTCGCGATGATCGCCAGCGTGAATGCGAATTTCGTCGCCAAGACCGAGGTGGGGACCTGGCCGCTCGTCGGTCCCATCTCGAAACGGCTGGGCACGCTGTTCGTCGCGCGCGGCAATCGCAGCGGCGTCGCGGCACAGGCCGCTGCCATTCGTGACCGGCTGTCGGCGGGTGGCAATCTGGTGCTGTTTCCGGAGGGGACGACCTCGACCGGGCGGGACGTACAGCCGTTCCGGACCAGCCTGATGTCCGCCGCCGCCGCCGCGGCGCAAGTGCAACCCGTCAGCATCGTCTACACCGACCGGCAAGGCCGGCCGCTGAACGATGCCATGATGGACCGCGTATCCTGGGTCGGCGATGCGTCGTTCCTGCCGAGCGCTAGACTGATCGCGCCGATGGCCGTCCGGGCGGAAATCACCCTGCTGGATCCGATCGCGGGCGATATTCTAACGGATCGCAAGGCGCTGACGGCAGCCGCGCACGACGCCATCCGTACGCATTACACGACGCGGCGAAGCGCCATTTCTTCGGAAACATCGTCCGAAGTGGCCTCGGCCGGTGCCGCGAACCGGGCGGCGTAACGCCGGGCGATCCCGGAGACGGGCATGACCATGAACACGTCGACCGTGTTGAAGTCGCGGTCGATAAACGCCCCCTCCCCCACCTTCGCACCGACGCGCAGGTAGGCCTTGATGAGCGGCGGCAGCGTGCGTCTGACGGCCTTCATGTCATATTCGCCGGGTGACATCAGCTCGACATCGGCGCGCGCCGCCTCAAGCACGCGAGCGCGGATACCGGGCTCGGCGAGATGATTGTGATGCAGCCAGCTGAGCGCGGCGCGGTGTTCGGCCGGGTCGCTGCCGGGAAAGGAGGCGCAGCCGATCATCTGCACGATGCCGTGGCGCGCGAGATAGGCGCCGATGCCGCGCCATAAATGCTGGATGGTCGCCGTGGTGCGATAGTCCTTCGCGACGCAGGACCGCCCGAGCTCGAGAACGTCGCCATCATTGGCGCGCGCCGTCTTCAGAACCGGTGCGATGTCGAATTCCCCGGCGGAATAGAAGCGATCGCCGGCGATCTCGCCGCGCAGCAGCCGATATGTGCCGACGAGGGCGGCGTTGCCATCGGCATCGAGGACACCGGTATCCTCGACGAGAAGATGGTCGCACTGATCGTCATAGGGATCGATATCGAGGCCGCGCGCGGCGCCCGCCGGATCGACCCGGGCACCCATCTCGCGCACGAAGATGTCGTAGCGCAACCGCTGCGCCGCCTCGATATCGGCCGGAGTCTCGGCGAACCGGACGGCGAGGTCTGGGCGACGATCCGGCCGGAGCACGGTCCGATCGTCCGGCACCTTCCCCATCACGCGTGCCCCTTCCTCACATCCCGCCAGCCGTGCGCCCGCCAGGGCGTGACCGGCCGGTTCCGCGATAAGGTCTTCGCGCACCTCTCGTCTATAGGTCAAGGTCATGCGGCACCGTCCTTCTTTCGGTTGCGGAGTTCGTCGATGAGGACGCGCTGGTTTTCCGAATAGTCGACGGGCAGGTCGATGATGTGAACGCCGCCGGCCTCGAACGCCGCTTCGAGCACGCCGGTGAAATCGCCGGTGGCGCACACCCGTGCGCCATGCGCGCCATGCGCCTCCGCAAAGGTCACGAAATCGGGATTGTCGAAGGTGAGGCCATAGTCGGGAAAATCCATACCGGCCTGTTTCCAGCGGATCATGCCATAGGCGCTGTCGTTGAGGATCAGAACGACGAGGTTCAGCTTCAGCCGGACCGCGGTTTCCACCTCCTGCGCGTTCATCATGAACCCGCCATCGCCGCAGATCGCCATGACGCGGCGATCCGGGTTGAGCATCGCCGCCATCATGGCGGACGGCAGGCCGGCGCCCATGGTGGCGAGCGCATTGTCGAGCAGCACGGTATTGGGCGATATCGCCTTGTAATTGCGCGCGAACCAGACCTTGTAGATGCCATTGTCGAGCGCAATTACATCGTCGTCGCCCATGACCTTCCTGACGTCGGCGACGAAGCGCTGCGGTATGACCGGAAACCGGTCATCGTCGGCGCGCTCACCGATATGCGCGTCGATGTCCCGCTTCATGTCGGCGAAGACGCGGCCCTTGCCATTGCCGGCGCCAACCGCCTCGGTCAGGCGCTCGATCGAGGCGGCGACGTCACCGATCACTTCCAGCTGCGGAAAATAGACCTCGTCCACCTCGGCGGACTTGTAGTTCAGATGGATGACGTCGCGGCCGTCATGCTCCATCAGGAAGGGCGGCTTCTCGACGACGTCGTGACCGACATTCAGGATCAGATCGGCGGAGCGGATGGCGTCGTGGACATAATCGTCGTCCGACAGTGCGGCGGTGCCGAGAAAGCGGTCCAGACTCTCGTCGACGACGCCTTTTCCCATCTGCGTGTCGACGAAGGCGATGTCGGTATGGCCGACGAAGCGGCACAGCGCGGTACGGACCTTGCGCCGGTTGGCGCCCGCGCCCAGCAGCAAGAGCGGCCGGTCGGCATCGCGAATGCGCTTCGCCGCCGCCTCGATGACGCTGTCCTGCGCGACCGCATAATGGCGTTCGTGCGGCGGGAAGACCTCGGCGGTCGTCTCTTCGTCGGCAATATCCTCAGGCAATTCCAGAAGGACGGCACCCGGCCGTTCCTCTTCCGCCAGGCGGAAGGCTTCGCGGACCAGTGAAGGAATGCTGTCGCCATGGACGATCTGGACGGCCAGCTTGCACAGGGGCTTCATCAGCGCGACGATATCGACGATCTGGAACCGGCCCTGTTTCGGATCCTTGATCGGCTTCTGACCGGTAATCATGATGAGCGGGAAGGCACCGAGCGCGGCATAGGCCGCCGGCGTCGTCAGATTGGTCGCGCCCGGCCCCAGGGTCGCCATGCAGACGCCGGCCTTGCCCGTCAGCCGACCGTAGGTCGCGGCCATGAAGCCCGCCCCCTGTTCGTGCCGCGTCAGGACGAGCTCGATCGACGACGTTCTCATGGATTCGACGACGTCGAGATTTTCCTCGCCCGGCACCGCATAGATGCGGTCGACCCCTTCCGCCTCCAGCGCCTTGACGAGGAGATCGGACGCCTTTGTGGTGGACATGGTTGAGGACAAAAGAAATTCCTGTCGAGAGTGCACGTCCCGAAAGCGTAGTCCAGACCCACCAAAAGGCTAGCCCGGTCGCGGGCGTCCATTGCGGGAATCCGTCAGCGTCTGCCGAAAAATCGGCTTTATCGCCCGCGGCCAGCACCGGCGCGACGCGCCGCGCGGCGGGCCAGCATCAACATGGTATCGACGGCCAGAAGGTCGCCATCGGCCGTGCCGCCGGACTTGGCGGCGATCTCCGTCTCGGCGAGCCTCGCAAGCGCGATTTCCGCATCGCCGACGGGCCAAAGCGTCAATTGACGGACGAGCTGAGGCTTTTCCTTCCAGAAGATGCGGCGCCCTTCGGCCTCGACCACATCCGCGGGCGATCGGCCCGTCGCCGTACCGCGCGCCAGCGAAACGAGTTCGCGAAAGCGGCGCTGCAATGCGCGGAGTTGCGCGACACCGACCTTGCCGTCCGCCATCAGCCGGCGGTGCTCGCGCACCGTGGCCTCCGTATCCCCGCCGGCGACGGCCGCGACCAGTGCGGAAAAGTCACCTTCGGAAAAGGCCGCGCCAAGCCGATCGAGAAGACCGGCATCGAGCGGTTTCGGATCATCCTCCGCCGCATCCAGATAGAGCGCGAACTTCTCGATTTCCCGTTCGGCGACGGCGCGGTTGATGATCACCATGTCGGCCAGCGTCGCGGTGACGTCGCGATCGGGCGTCAGCCCGGCATCCTTGCAAAGCTGCGCGACGATCGCGGCGGCGTCGCGGGCATTCGGCTGATAATAACGCAATGCGGCACCGGTGGAGCTGCCACCGACCAGCTTCACGAGCGCCGATGCCGGTTTGAGGTCGCCCGCGGTAAGGATGACGGGATTGCCGGCGCTTTCCGCCGTCAGCACCGCGTCCACGCCGTCACGCGTCTTGTCGCCGGCGGCGTCGCGAACCCCGTCCAGACGGATGACGCTGCCACCGCCGAACATCGACATGGCGGCCGCCTCCGCAGACAGACGCGCCGGATCCTCCTTCAACTGTGCCGGCGTCAGATCGACCCGCGCCATCGGGTCGTCAGGCGCGATGCGGGCGAGCAGCGTCACTGTCAGCGCATCCGCATCGGCGCGGGCCCCCGCCTCGTCGGCGCCGTAGAAAAGCCAGACCCGTATGTCAGGGTCGGCGGCCGCGAGGATGCGGGCGATCTCGGGGCGCTTGTCGGCCTTCACACCGGGGCGGAGAAGCTTGCCGTCATCGCGCACGCGCCTTCGCATAGGTGGCGATACGCGCGGTGATGTCGGTCGCCAGCTCTTCCGCCAATCGTTCGAGCGCGTCGGTTTCGGAGGCGACGACGGCGAAATCGGACGAGACGACGTCGATGCCGGCGTCGGCGCGCACCGTCTCGTCAATCAGCGTGTTGCCGGTCTGGGTGTCGATCAACTGCCAGCGCGCGCGCAATGTGCGCCGCTCCCGCGTGATGGAATCATCGCCGCGGATACCGAAACCGGTAATGGCATCGTCGAGCGCCACGTCGAGCCGGTAGCGCGCGCCCTCTTCCCCGACATCGACACGGTCGAGGAGGGCCTGACGCACCAGATAGCCCTTGCGCTCCGGAATGGCGGGAACGGCGATGCTGCCCAGCGTGCGCGCCGCGGCGGACCTGGCGCCGCCGCCATAGACGGGCGACAGCTGACAACCGGCCAGCGCGATCAGGAGCAAGGAAAGCGCGGCGAACCTCATATGACGAGATTCACCAGACGATCGGGCACGACGATCACACGCTTCGGTGTGCGGCCATCCAAGAAACCGGCGACCTTTTCCGATGCCAGCGCGGCCGCCTCGACATCGGGCTTCGGCGTGCCTTTGGCGAGGTCGATCGTATCGCGCAGCTTGCCGTTTACCTGAATGGCATAGGTGGCGCTGTCCTCGACGAGGCGCGCGGGATCCGCCACGGGCCAGACCGCATCCGCAATCAGGCCTTCGCCGCCCAGCGCTGCCCAAGCTTCTTCCGCCAGATGCGGCATGGTCGGCGCAACGAGACGCACGAGGGTCCGGATCGCTTCGGTCTTCGCAGCGGACGGCTTCGCCTTCTCTATGGCACCGGCAAGTTCGTAGGATCGCGCCACCAGCTTGTTGAAGCGCAGGGCGTCGATATCGTCGGTCATGGCCGCGATGGCCTTGTGAACGGCGCGTGTCAGCCCGTCATCATTGCCCGTCGCGGCGTCGCGGCCGGCCTGTATGACCAGCCGCCAGACGCGCTGTACGAAGCGGTTCGCGCCCTCGATCCCGGCCTCCGACCATTCGAGGTCGCGGTCCGGTGGCGAATCCGAAAGGACGAACCAGCGCACCGCGTCGGCACCGTAGCGCCGGATGATGGGTTCGGGATCGACCGTGTTCTTCTTCGACTTCGACATCTTCTCGACGCGGCCGAGGGTAATAGGCCGATCGGTGCCGCGTTCGAAAAGACCGCCGTCACGCCGCTCGACCGCGCCCGGTTCGAGCCAGCGGCCATCGGCAGCGCGGTAGGTTTCGTGCGTCACCATGCCTTGGGTGAACAGCTGCCGGAACGGCTCCTTCACATCGACGAGGCCGACCGTCTGAAGCGCGCGGGTCCAGAAGCGGGCATAGAGAAGATGCAGGATCGCATGTTCGACGCCGCCGATATACTGGTCGACCGGCAGCCAGCGGGCGATCTCCGCCGGGTCGAACGCACGCCCGTCCGGCTGGCTGGCGAAGCGCAGGAAATACCAGCTCGAATCGGCGAACGTATCGAGCGTATCGGTCTCGCGTTCGGCCTGACCGCCGCACTTCGGGCAAGGCGTGTCCTTCCACGTCGGGTGGCGCAGCAGCGGATTGCCCGGACGGTCGAAGGCGACGTCCTGTGGCAGTTCGACGGGCAGCTGATCTTCCGGCACGGGGACGACACCGCACGCTTCGCAGTGCACGAAGGGGATCGGCGTGCCCCAATAGCGTTGGCGCGATATGCCCCAGTCGCGCAGGCGATATTGCGTCGTCCCTTCGCCCCAGCCCTCGGCTTCGGCGCGCGCGATGACGGCGGCGATGCCCTCCTCGACCGTCATGCCCGTCAGCCAGTCGGAATTCACGAGACGGCCGGGGCCGGTATAGGCCTCGTCGTCAATGGGGTCGGCATCGCCTTCCGGCGCGACGACGCGCGGCACGGGAAGTGCGTATTTGCGAGCAAAATCGAGGTCGCGCTGATCGTGCGCCGGACAGCCGAACACGGCGCCGGTGCCGTAGTCCATCAGGACGAAATTCGCGATGAAGACCGGCAGCGTGATGTTCGGATCGAGCGGATGGACGACGCGAAGGCCTGTGTCGTGGCCGCGCTTCTCCGCCGTCTCCAGCTCCGCTTCCGTTGTACCGGATGCACGGCAGCTTTCGATGAAAGCGGCAGCGGTGGCATCGGTTTTGGCGACGGCAAGCGCCAGAGGATGGTCCGCCGCAATGCCCGCAAAGCTCGCCCCGTAGAGCGTATCGGGCCGGGTGGTGTAGACTTCGAGCGTCCGAGGCCCCTCACCTTCCGGCGCAGCTTGAAGGTCGAACCGAAACCTCAGTCCCTTGGACCGGCCGATCCAGTTCGCCTGCATGGTCCGCACCTTGTCGGGCCAGGCGTCCAGATCGTCGAGGCCGTCAAGAAGATCGTCCGCAAAATCGGTAATCTTCAGAAACCATTGCGCCATCTTGCGACGCTCGACGTCGGCGCCGGAGCGCCAGCCCTTGCCGTCGATGACCTGCTCATTGGCAAGGACGGTCATGTCGACCGGGTCCCAGTTTACATAGGCTTCGCGTCGTTCGACGAGACCCGCCTCGTAAAACTTCAGGAACAGCGCCTGTTCATGGCCGTAATAGCTCGCGTCGCAGGTGGCGAATTCGCGGCTCCAGTCGATCGCGAAGCCCAGCGTCTTCAGCTGCGCACGCATCGCGGCGATATTGTCCCGCGTCCAGCCCTCCGGATGGACGCCGCGTTCCATCGCCGCGTTTTCCGCCGGCATGCCGAAGGCGTCCCAGCCCATCGGGTGCAGCACCTCGTCGCCCGCCATGCGCCGCTGCCGCGCAATGACGTCGCCCATCGTATAGTTGCGGACGTGCCCCATATGGATGCGGCCCGACGGATAGGGAAACATTTCAAGGACGTAGCGGCGCGGCTTTTCGGACGCGTCATTGGCGATGAATGTACCGCGCTCATGCCATTCGGACTGCCAGCGGACCTCGGCCGCGGCGGCATCGAACCGGTCGGTCACGGCAGGACTAGCCGATGGCCGCGCGGCGCAGGTCGCGGGCGCGGGCGAGGATCGTCTCTTCCAGCTTCTGCACCGTCCCGGCGCGTACCGGTACGTCGATCCAGTTGCCGCCCGTCAGCTGCTGCCGCGTCGCCGCGACGCGCAGGCCGTCGGCGCGCAGTGCCTGATCGAGAATGTAGATCGTGACCTTCACGCGCTCTTCCGGCGCCTGTGGATTGGCATACCAGTCCGTGACGATGACACCGCCGGCGCTGTCCGTCTGCACCAGCGGCATAAAAGCGATGGTCTCCAGGCTCGCGCGCCACAGAAAGCCGTTGACGCCGATCATGCTGGCCTGACCCGCCTCGGCGGAGACACCGCGCGCATCTGGTCCCCGGCCGCAAGCGGCGAGGCCAAGAAGAGCGATGGCGAGGATGAAGAGGCGAGAACCGGTCATGGCGAACCCTGAGAAGTCATAGGATGGATGGCGCGGACGGCCATATCGCGGCCGACCTATAGGCAGCTACGCGGACACGGCCTAGCCCCCCTCAAATCTTAACGAATATGTAGCGTACCGGCCACAGTTAACGGGAAAGCATCAGAGAGCCGGTTCATTCACGCGAAAGGATTCGAAAAGCGCGAAGGCTTCGGGCAGGTGACAACGTAACGAGAATTCGAACTTGCTCATGCAACCGAACGACAGAAAGGGGGTTTCACGTTTAGCGTCATGACAAAACGTCGATATCTTGCCCCTCTTTCGCGCGCGCTCGGTGTCGCCAGTGCCGGCTTGATGCTGGCGATGGCGGCGATGCCGGTAAACGCGCAGAGCGCGACGGCGACGCTCGGCAATTTCACACCGTCCGGAACGGCTTCGGATCTGACCAAGGCGACGGAATCGGAACGCCGGTTCGCCTTCACGCCGGCAGGGCGCAACGGCGACGCCGCCGGCCGCAAGGGCGTCAGCGTCGGCGTGACGTCGCGGATCGTCAACGATGCCGGGACCGCACCGGCGACCGCACCGGTCCAGGTGCTCGCCGCTCGTCCCGTCGCATCGGCGGGCGCACGCGAAGTCGAGACGTCGGTCGATGTCGGCTATCGCGGCTTTTCCCTGTCGGGCGGCGTCAGCCGGGCGGCGGACAGCCTGAGCGGAACCGGGCGCGAGGGCGCCGAAGTCGGGGTCGGCTATGCCGGCAAGCGCTGGCGTGCAGGCATCGAAGCCGGTGCCAGCGACAAGGCCGACGACAAGGGCCTGCTGCCCGACAGTATCGGCGCCGAAGAGCATGTCGAACTGGGCGGCGCCTATCTGGTCAGCCCGCGCCTCTCCGTACGCGGCGGCGTTCGTTACGACCGCCTGCGGCCCGAGGCGTTCGGCCGTGACTTTGTCAACCGCGACGAGGAAAAGGCCCGCGAATCGGGCACGGTCTATCTCGGGACGTCGTTCAGCTTCTGACGCGTCGCGGCGGACGGTCCGCCGACACGTCGCTGGATCTACAGAAACGCGTCGATCGCGCCCCATGCCGACGCGCCCAGCGAACGCAGCGTGCGATATTTGCGAGCCGTCATCCCGCCCAGTCCGGCAACGGGGATCGGCGATGAGCGTGCGGACAACCCAAACCTGACCCTTTCCAGAGGAACCGCATCTACATGGCTGCGCGTCACATAAACGGGCGACAGAAAGACGAGCCGTGCCCCCGCCCGCCGGGCGCGAACGAGATCCGGTAGTGTATGCGCCGCCGCCGTCAGCGGCCGCGGCACGCGGCCGAAGCCTGGCATATGCAGACCATCGGCACCGACTCGACGCGCCAGCGCCGCATCGCCCGCAACCACGAACAGCACACCGCGACGCCGTGCCGCCCGCCGGGCTTCCCTTGCGAGCGCCAGCCGGTCCGGCGCTTCATAATGCCGGAACACGACGCCATCGCCGCGTTGCAGACGGCCGATGGCGGCAGCGACATCAGGCGTTCGCGTAGGGTCGGTGAACAGCCAGCGCGTCGGCAGTTTGGAAAGTCGGGTGTTGCGGCGCGCCATGATCCTCGCCTAGCGCGCTGAGCATGAGCGAAACCAGTGGCAAAGACACCGACGATGAACGCGGCACGGCGGACCGCCTGGCCGACATTCGCGACCGTATCGACCGCGCGGCGGCCCTTGCCGGACGCACGGTCGACACGGGCACGGACACTTGTCGCCTGATCGCCGTGTCCAAGACGCGCGATGCGGGCGACATCCGCCCCGCACTCATCGCAGGACAACGTGATTTCGGCGAAAATCGCGTGCAGGAAGCGGCCGGCAAATGGCCCGCGCTGAAGGATGAATTTCCGGACGCCAGGCTGCACATGATCGGTAGCCTGCAGTCGAACAAGGCGGAAGACGCCGTCCACCTGTTCGACGCCATCCACGCCATCGACCGCCCCTCGCTCGTCAAGGCATTGGCCAAGGCGATGGCAAAGACCGGCCGGCGTCCCGATGGGTTCGTGCAGGTCGATCTGGCGGACGAACCGCAAAAGGGCGGCTGCGCACCAACGGACCTGCCGGCGCTCCTCGACCTCTGTAATGAACGCGACGTTCCGATCGTAGGTCTGATGTGCCTGCCGCCGGCCGATACCGAGCCCGCGCCCTATTTCGCACTGCTTGCCAAGCTGGCCGCGCGCCACGGCCTTACGCAGCTGTCCATGGGCATGTCGGGCGATTTCGAGACCGCCGCGATGCTGGGCGCGACGCATGTACGCGTCGGTACGGCGATCTTCGGCCCGCGCGCATGAGCGTCGACCTCGTCCCCGTCATCTTCGATTTCGACGGCGTGCTCATCGAAAGCGAACTCGCGGGAAATCGGCAACTTGGCGAGGCGCTGACCGAGCTTGGGCATCCGACCGACCTCAAGACCGCCATCGTCCGGTTCATGGGACTGTCCGGCACGAATTTCCGCGCCGCGGTCGAAGCCTATATCGGCGGCGCCATTCCCGCCCGCTTCGACGAATTGCGCCGCATCGAGGATGAACGCGTCATGCGCGATGGCCTGGACCCGGTACCCGGTGCGATCGCCTTTCTGGACGGGCTCGAAGCGCATCGACCCCGCGCCATCGCGTCGTCCAGTTCGACCGACTGGATCCTGACGCATCTCAGTCATTTGGGCCGCCGCGACCGGTTTCGGGACCTGATCTTCAGCGGCAAGGAGCATGTCGAGAACGGCAAGCCGGCGCCCGACCTCTATCTCCATACCGCGAAACGGCTGGGACGGCCGCCGGGCGACTGTTTCGTCATCGAAGATTCGCCTACCGGCGTGACCGCCGCGCGCGCCGCCGGCACGTTCGTCTGCGGCCTGGTCGCCGGCAGCCATTGCCTGCCGGATCATGCGGACCGGCTGCGGGCGGCAGGTGCGGATCTGATCGCCGAGAGCTATGATGAAGTTGCGGGGCACCTGACCCGGTTCGAGGAGGGGAGAGATCGATGATCACGCTCTATTATTCACCGCAGACGCGATCGGCGCGCATCTTCTGGATGCTGGAAGAGATCGGCCAGCCCTACGAACTGGAGGCGGTCGACATTCGTGGCGACCGCTCGGCCGATAGCGCCGAGTTCCGCGCGGCAAGTCCGCTCGCCAAAGTGCCCGCGATCATGGACAGGACCGACGGCAGCACGGCGCGCGTCGCCGACAGCGCGGCGATCTGTCTCTATCTCGCCGATCGCTATGCGCCCGGCGAACTGGCACCGGCGGCGGACGACCCGGCGCGGGGCGAATTTCTTACCTGGCTATTCTATACGCCGTCGGTGATCGAACCGGCTATGGCGGAGAAGATCGCCGGGATCGAACCCAACCCCACCTCCTATGCCTGGGGCAGCTGGGACCGCATGCGGCGCGGTCTGTCGGCGCGGCTCGACGGGCGCGAATGGCTGGTCGGCGATCATTTCACCGCCGCCGACCTCATGATCTCGGGCTCGCTGCAGTTCATGTCGTCGTTCGGCCTCATGGAGCTATCGCCTGCGATGGCGGCATATCGTGACCGCTGTTTCGAACGACCGGCGGCGATCCGCGCGCAGGAACGGGAGCAGGCCGCGTCGTGACGTCTGGTACCGAGACCAAACCGGACGCCCTGATGCTCTATGGCGCCTACGGCTATACCGGGCGCCTGGTGACGGAGCGGGCGCGCACGCTCGGCCTGCAGCCGATCATCGCCGGCCGCGACGCGGCGCGCGTCAAGGCGCTGGCCGACGAACACGCGCTCGACTGGCGCGCCTTTCCCCTGGACGGCGCCGTCGACAGTGAGCTGGCAGGCGTCGCCGCCGTTCTCAACATGGCCGGCCCGTTTTCGCGCACCGCCGCACCGATGGTCGCGGCGTGCCTGCGGACCGGTACGCATTACATAGACATCACTGGAGAGATCGATATCTTCACCGCGTTGCACGGCCACGACGCCGCCGCGCGCGCGGCTGGCGTCGTGCTGTTGCCGGGCGCGGGGTTCGACGTCGTTCCTTCCGACTGCATCGCGGCGCACGTCCATCGCCGGCTGCCGGGTGCGCAGTCGCTACAGATCGTCATCGGCGGCCTTAACGATCTCAGCCGCGGAACCGCGCGTACCGGTCTCGAAAGCATTGCCGCCGGGACGGCCGTCCGTCGTGATGGCGAGATCGTCCGGCTGCCAAAGGCACCACGGGATGCCGCCGATTTCGGCGACGGCCTGAGACCGATCGTCGGCGTGGGCTGGGGCGACGTCGCGACGGCACATTATTCGACGGGCATTCCCGACATCGACGTTTTCTTCGAGGCGAGTCCGGCGCTCGACCGCGCCGCCTCCATGCCCGCGCCCGTGCGCGCCTTCATGGGCAGCCGGCTGGGACAATGGCTCGGCAATCGCGCCATCGACCGCATGCCGCCGGGGCCAAACGAGACCGCGCGGCGCAAAGGCCGGGCGATCCTGATCGCGGAAGCTGCCGATGCCGAAGGCAACAGCGCCACCGCGCGACTGGAAACACCGGAAGGCTACCGGCTGACGGCGATGACCGCGCTCGACATCGCTCGCCGGGTCGCGGCCGGAGAGGTCGCGCCTGGCTACCATACGCCGTCGACCGCATTCGGCCCGGACTATATTCTCGGCTTTCCGGACGTCGCCCGCCGCGATCTCTAACGGATATCGAGAATCGTATCGCGGCTCAGCCGCGGCAGCATCGCCCATAGATCATTGCGATCGATCGCAACGCATCCCGCCGTGTGCGGCCGGTCGGCGACGGTGCAATGCAGAAAGACGGCACTGCCCGCTCCCGGCACGGGCGGCGAATTGTGATTGAGCGTGACGATCAGATCGTAGAGACCGTCTTCGCGCCACAGACGCTCGGCCGAGAATGGGTAAGGATGCCGGACGGGGCGATTATACGCGGGATCGGCCGGATCGTCGGACCAGCCATCCTCAGGCGCAACATAGCGCCATGGCAGCGACGTCGCCGGTGCCGGCAGACGGTCGGCTCGTACGAATAAGGTGCGCAAGTGCCAGCTTCCGACGGGGGTCGCCCCATCGCCCTCGCGCTTTTCTCCCGCGGCGACGGCCCCGCCGCGACCGATGCGGCAGGCGACCTCTCCACCCGGAAGACCGAGAGTGCGCCGCTTCGTATCGACGATCAGACGTTCAAAAATGATCGACATCCTCTTCCTGCCATTCCGTCATCAGCGCCTCGGCATCGTCGAACTGCATGAGCCTGGCGACGAGATCCGGCGCGTGTCCGGCGCGAACCATGGCGGCGAACTGCTTGCGCGCAACATCGCGATCCGGCGCCTCACGCGCGAACGGCCCGAAACGCCGCCGCCGCGCCAGCGTCAGGAGCGCGGTCTTCGCATCGAGCGTCAAAGTAATTTCTTCCCGTAGCGTTTCGGCAACACCTGCCGCCTTCAGCGCCCCCTCGACACGCCGGCGGCCATAGCCCCGCGCACCGAGCCCGCGCGCCTTCGCCTCGCCGTAAAGACGGTCGTCGACATAGCCCAAGGCGACGAACCTGTCCGCCAGCGCCTCCAGATCCGCCGGACGTTCGGCATCCTCCAACCAGCCGCGTTCGCTAAGTTTGCGCGCCAGATAGCGCAGCAATTTCATACGCGTGGTGGCGTAGCGTTCGACATAGCGCAAGGCGAGCGCCTGCAATGTCTCCTCGTCCAGCGCGCGGGGCACTCTGGGCTGGCGCCGCTCCTGACGGGTGAATGACGAGGACACGCCGTATTACTGCCACATCCATCAGGAATTTAGAATGCGCGCGTTCAGGTCCGCCGCACAGGATCGACCGCCGCGCCATCCAGGTTTTGGCTTTGTGGCCAAACCGTGTAACAGAGCGACCGAGCGCCGGAAGAAGCCCCGATGAGGATCCTGAGTGACGAGACCTGTGCCGACGTGGAGTCGACGTCCCGTGAAGTCTACCGGCGAATGATGGCGGAGACCGCAACGATGCCGGAACCGTCCTGTTCGCCGACCCCGACGGCGAGCGGCAAGACACGGCGCTTTGCCGATTTCGAGACCATCGGCGCGGCGCTCGATTATGCCGCTACGGGTGCCTGCGGTCTCAATTTCTTCGATGCGCGGGCGGCCAATCCACGCGTCGAAAGCTATGCCGATCTCGCGGCCTCCGCACGCCGCGACGCGCTGCGTCTGATCGCGCTCGGCGTCAGTCCGGGCGATCGCATCGCCCTTATCGCGGAGACGAGCCCGGAATTCGCCCGTGCATTTTTTGCGGCGATTTATGCGGGCGCGCTGCCGGTACCGCTGCCCCTGCCGACCAGCTTCGGCGGGCGTGACGGCTATGTGGACCAGATCCGCAACCAACTGACGTCGTGCGATCCCGTCCTGGCGGTGTCGCCGTCCGACCTTACCAAATTCGTTGCCGAGGCCGCGGCGAGCATGTCTGTCCAGGTACATGGCTGGGACAGTTTCGCCCGCCTGCCCGCCCCGGCCGCGACCCTGCCCGACGCCGGCGCCGACGACATCGCCTATCTGCAATATTCCAGCGGCTCGACACGCTTTCCGCACGGCGTCGAGGTGACGCATCGGGCGCTCCTCGCCAATCTCAACGGTCACGCCATCGGCGTCGATCTGAAGCTGACCGATCGGGTCATTTCCTGGCTGCCCTTCTATCACGACATGGGTCTGGTCGGCTGCCTGCTTTCACCGGTCGCGAACCAGGTGAGCGCCGACTATCTCGCGACCGAGGATTTCGCCCGGCGGCCACTGTCCTGGCTGACGCTCGTCACCCGCAATGAGGGAACGACGCTCAGCTATTCGCCCAGTTTCGGCTACGACATCTGCACGCGGCGCATTTCCAGCCAGACGCGCACGCAGGATCGCTTCGACCTGTCGCGCTGGCGCATCGCCGGTAACGGCGCCGACATGATCCGCCCGTCGGTGATGGAACAGTTCGCGGAAACCTTCGCGCCGGCAGGGTTCGATCCGCACGCCTTCCTGCCGAGCTATGGCCTTGCCGAAGCGACGCTCGCGGTCACCATGACGAAGCCGGGATCGGGCATCGAAGTGGACGAGATCGACGAGCGGTTGCTCGCCGGCACGGGCGCGGCCGCGAACGGGGCGGTCGCCGGAGAGGCGCGCACCCGCCGTCTCGTCAATTGCGGCTATCCGCTGCCGCATATGGAAGTCGAGATTCGCGGTACGCGGGGCGAGGTGCTGGCCGACCGGCAGATCGGCAAGGTCTTCACGCGCGGGCCGAGTATCATGACCGGCTATTTCCGCGATCCCGAGGCGACCGCCGCCTGTCTGGACGATGGCTGGCTCGACACCGGCGATATGGGCTATCTGAAAGCGGGCGCCGTCTACATCGTCGGGCGCGCCAAGGACATGATCATCGTCAACGGCAAGAACCACTGGCCGCAGGATATCGAGTGGGGCGTCGAGCAGTTACCGGGCTTCAAGTCCGGCGACATCGCCGCCTTCGCGATCACGACGCCGGAAGGCGAGGAAAGCCCCGCCGTTCTCGTCCAGTGCCGCACGTCGGACCCCGCCGAACGGGCGCGGCTGGTTGATGAGATCAAGGCGAAGATCAAGGCCATGACCGGCATGAGCTGC
>JBCCAC010000057.1:0-9663 GCA_039815015.1 Pseudomonadota bacterium
CTCGTCTGCTTCACGCTCTCGCCGGTCCTCTGGCGCAAACTGCCCGGCGCGCGTTCGGCCGGCCGCGTCCAGTCGGTCGCATTGCGTCTGATCACCGAGCGCGAACGGGACATCGAGGCGTTCGAGCCGCGTGAATATTGGACGGTCGGCGGGACCTTCACGCTTCCGAACGGCCAGACGTTCCCGGCGCGTCTCACCCGCTGGCAGGGAAAGGCGGTCGAGAAGTTCACGCTCGGGACCGCCGCGGTCGCGAGCGAGGCGAAGGCAGACGTCCTGGCCGGAAAATATACCGTCGCGGCGGTCGAGACGAAGCCGGTGACGCGCAACCCCTACGCGCCGTTCACGACCTCGACGCTGCAGCAGGAGGCTTCGCGCAAGCTCGGCATGTCCGCGTCGGACACGATGCGCACCGCGCAGGCGCTCTACGAGGCCGGGCACATCACCTATATGCGTACGGACGGCGTCGAAATGGCTGGGGAGGCCATCGCGGAGGCGCGGACCGTGATCGGCGACCGCTACACCCAGGCCCACCTCCCGAAGTCGCCGCGCATCTACAAATCCAAGGCGAAGAATGCGCAGGAGGCGCATGAGGCCATTCGCCCGACGCAGCTCGGCAAGGGACCCGAGCAATTATCGACGCTGCCGTCGGCGCAGGCGAAGCTTTATGAACTGATCTGGAAGCGCACCCTCGCCAGTCAGATGGCGGCCGCCCGGTTCGATCGCACGACGGTGACGTTGCAGGACGCCCATGGCCGCGCCGACCTGCGCGCCTCGGGTCAGGTCCTGGTCTTCCCCGGCTATCTGGCGCTCTATCGCGAAGATATCGACGATGCGCCGGAAGATGACGAGGGCGATGACGACCGCCGCCTGCCGAAGATCGACAAGGGTGCGGAACCCGATTGTACCGAGGCGAGCGCCGATCAGCATTTCACGCAACCGCCGCCGCGCTTTTCGGAGGCGAGCCTCGTCAAGCGGCTGGAGGAACTCGGTATCGGCCGCCCGTCGACCTATGCCTCGATCCTGCAGGTCCTGAAGGATCGCGACTATGTCCGGCTGGAGCAGAAGCGCTTCATTCCGGAGGAAAAGGGCCGCCTGCTGACGGCATTTCTGGAGCGCTATTTCACGCAGCTGGTCGAATATGATTTTACGGCGGGGCTGGAAGAACAGCTCGACGAGATTTCCGCCGGCGACGCCGCCTGGAAGGCGGTGCTGCGCGCCTTCTGGACCGATTTCTTCGCCAAGACCGAAGAGATCAAGGAGTTGCAGCCGTCCGAGATCATGGCGGCGATCGACGAATTTCTGGAGCCGATGCTGTTTCCGGCACGCGAAGACGGGTCCGATCCGCGCGCCTGCCCGTCCTGCAATGACGGCCGGCTGGCGCTGCGCGGCGGCAAGTTTGGCCCGTTCATCGCCTGCTCCAACTATCCCGACTGCAAATATACCCGCCCGTTCGGCCGCGAAGGCGGCACCGACGAGGCGGCGAGCGATCTGCCGCGTATCCTGGGCGCGCATCCCGAAGACGGCGAACCCGTGTCGCTGCGTTCGGGCCGGTTCGGCCTGTTCGTGCAGCAGGGAGAGGATGCCAAACCGCCGCGCGCCTCTATCCCCAAGGATGTCGAGGTGGAAAGCGTCGATCTCGACATGGCGGTCAAGCTGCTGTCCCTGCCGCGCATCGTCGGCCAGCATCCCGAATCCGGCAAGGATATCGAGGCCGCGATCGGCCGCTATGGCCCCTATCTGCGCCATGACGGTAAATATGCGAAACTCGCCTCGACGGCGGAGGTCTTTGAAACCGGCATGAACACCGCCGTCGCGAAACTTGCCGACGCCGCCAAATCGGGGGGGCGCCGCAAGGCTGCCGAGCCGTTGAAGGTGATGGGCGCCCATCCGATCTCCGGCGACGAGATCCGCCTGATGGAGGGCCGCTACGGTCCCTACGTCACCGACGGTACGACGAATGCCAGCCTGAAACGCGGCGCCGATCCGATGGCGCTGACGCTGGAAGAGGCGGCGACGCTGATCGATGAGCGCGCCGCCAAGGGGCCGGCGAAAAAGAAGCGCGCACCCGCGAAGAAGACTGCGGCGAAGAAGAAGACCGCCGCGAAGAAAAAAGCGCCGGCAAAGCGGAAAGCCGCTGCCAAGACGAAGGCGTCCGGCTGACGGCTATTGCCGCCTATTGGATCTCGCCGCGGATCTGCGCGATCAGGTCGGCGACTTTGGTCAGGCGGGGCTCCTCGACGTCGAGAATGGCGTGAAACGCCGCGCCCTTGAGGTCGGCCGTCTCGACGACGTCCAGCCGTGCCTTTCGCGGCAGGGTCGAAAGGACGATGTCGACCAGCCGGTCGGCACCGTGCAGGCGGCCCCATAGATAGTCGTTTTCGCGGTAGACGCGGCTGAAAAAGGCGCCGAACGAGTTGAAGCGCGTGCCCTTCAGACTGGCCTCGGCACCGCCCTTGCGAATGGCCTGCGCATCGTCCGGACTGATCCGGTCGACCTTGATTTCATTATATTCGTCAAGCCCTTCGCCCTGCAGGATCGGAAAGGTGGCGATGTCGTAAAAGGCGAATCCCAGCCAGGCATTGAGGACCGTGCGCCGCACCGGCTTCGGCAGCGATTTGTCGGCAAGGAGATCCGCCAGCGCCGCATCGTCGCGCTCGTCGCAGGCTTCCAGGCCCATCGCGTCGCCATAGGCTTCGATCCCCGGCCCGGGGTCGGTCGTGGCGGCCGCGGCGGCCAGCTGTACGTCGCTGGCGAAGAAGCTGTAGCCCGCGCGGTCGATATAGGCGCTCAGCTGGGCGAAGACGGTCTCTTTCGCCCGCTCGCCGGCGGCGGCGATGTCGTCATCTTCGGTCGCATCGACAAGATCGGTCAGGTGGCGCGCGACATAGCGCAGCCGCCGTGTGCGATAGCCGAGATCGAAGCGCTGCAGGAAGCCGACGAAGCGGTCCTGCGCGGCCAGTTTCGGCTTCACGGTGCGCGTGATCTCCTCGATGCCCTCCGCCCGTACCCAGGCCCAGAGCGCCCGCAATACCTCGTCGCGGTCGGCCGGGTCGCAGTGCGTGCCGAATTCTGAGAGCGTTGCCGCCGCGCCTTCGACGATTTCGGCCAGTTTCAGGTGCGCATAGCCGGGATAGGCGTAGCCCGCCCGCTCGACCGCGGCGGCGTTGGCGCGGGCGCGGAGCGCGGCGAGCTTGGCGACCGAGGGACGGACATTCAGCGCCCGCTCGCCGAGCGCCTCGACGACTTCCGCGTCCGTCGATTCGGCAATGCCGTTCAGGACGTGGCGCATGCGCCGTACCCGGCGGCTGAACCCCTGCATCGCCTCCAGATCGTCGCGGATCGGCTGCTCGCGCGGAATGTCCGACAGCGAGCGGAGTATGGTCGTGAAGAAACCGGGCGGCTCGGCCGTGTCCTTAGCCGCGCCCGCGCCGATCGAGCGGCCGCCGGGCTTGGGATCGATATAGACGAAGCGGCGGTCGATCTCGCGGTGGGCGGGCCGTTCCCTCAGCGCCGAGATGGCGGGCCGGAAGGGGGCGTTGTTGAGGATGGACCCGTCAAGCAGCGCGGCGGTGTCGCGCGCGGTCTGTTCGCTGCGGCTGGAGAAGACCCGGGACAGGAACGGCTCCCGCTCGTCCCAGGGCAGGTCGCGCGCGGCGACGACGGCGTCGAGTTCACGCGTCTGGAAGGGCGGAAAGGCGCCTGGAAAGCTCGCCGTCGCCCGCGCGGCGAACGCCAGGCTGGGACAGTCGGCGATGTGCCGCTCCAGCGACGGATCGGCGTCCGTCGGCTCGCTCCAGGGCCGCACGCCTTCGTCGCGAAAGGCGATGATCTTCCGATGCTCGGTCTCCGACACCAGTTCCGGGCTGTTCAGACGCAATTGTTCCGGATGGCCGGCGAAGTCGGTGACGGTGACGTAGAGGTCGAGCGGCTGGGTGTTGGGAAGGAGAGACGGCCCGTTCCGGCTCGCCCGTATCGCCCCGAGCGCGTCCAGCAGGAAGCCGCTGAAGACCTTGCCGGAAAACGGCGTCCGGAACCATCGTGACCGGACGAAGCTGGAGAGTTTCCGGTCGACTTCCGCCTTGGCCTCGGTCTCGACGATCTCATCGATCAGATCGACCGAGCGGGTGCGGCGCAGATACCAGAGCAGCGGGACGGTGTAGAGTTTCGTGAACCGGGTGTTCGGACGGGAATCCGGGTCCAGCAGCTCGTCGACATCGGCCTTTTCCAGCCACAGGTCGACCAGCGGGTCGAGGCTGCGACCCGATGAAATCGCCTCGGCGAGGAAAATGCCGTTGATGCCGCCGGCCGAGGCGCCGGCGATGATGTCGACGAGAACGCGCAGTTTCACATGGCGGCCGACGCGCGTCAGAAGGTCGTAATAGACCGCCTCGGTATCGTTCGCCGGGCGCGGTTCGCCGGCGTGAAGGGCGCGGCTGGCGCGGAGCAGTTTCCAGATTTCGCGCGTGATGCCGTGCATGTAGACGGCCAAGCTGATGCCGCCGTAGCAGACGAGAGCGAGCCGCAATTCCTTCTCACGCATGACGTGACTTGTGACAGGCGGCCCGGACAGGAGCAAGCGTGACGGAAATCTCGATCATCACAGGCAATGTCGGCGCGGGAAAGTCGACTTATGCCGCGAGGCTGTCGGCCGAACGACGCGCGCATGTCTTCGCGATCGATGAATGGATGCGCAGCCTGTTCCAGGCCGATATGTCTGACCCGCCGCCGGACTATGAATGGATGCTGGAACGCACGCGGCGCTGTGACCGGCGCATCATGGCGGAGGCGCTGCGATTGGCGGACCTTGGCGTGCCCGCAATTCTCGATCTGGGTTTCTTCACCCGCGAACAGCGCGACTGGGCCCGCGATGCCATCAAGGCGGGCGGCCATGTGCCGGCGCTGCATATTCTCGACGTCGATGCGGCCGAACGCTGGGCGCGTATTGAGGCCCGGAACGCACGGCCACGCGCGGCCCATGAGGTCGCGGTCAGCCGCGAGACGTTCGATTTCTGCGAGACGATCTACGAAGCGCCGACCGACGACGAACGAGTGGGTGCCGTCATCGTCGACTGATCGCGCCGGGCCACGATCCCGGAATATATTCCAAAGAGGCAGCTATTCCGCCGCGACCGCCTCGGCATCGTCGAGCGGCGCTTCCAGCGTGTGCAGGATTTCCGTCGGTACGATCTGGACGAATTTTTCCAGCGCGGTGTCCCAGTCATTCAGCAGGCCGAGCGCCCAGCGCGATTCGGTCAGTTCGGCATGAACCTCGACAAGCAGTCTCAGCCGCTGCGCCCAGTGCGCCGAGCGGACGCGGCCGTGAACGACACTCTCGCCGTTCAGCCGCTCTTCAAAATCGCCGTCCGCATCGTAGACGAAGGCCATGCCGCCCGTCATGCCGGCCGCGAAATTGTCGCCGACCGGCCCCAGGATCACGGCCGTTCCGCCGGTCATATATTCGCAGCCATTGGCGCCGCAGCCTTCGACGACGACCGTGGCGCCGGAATTCCGGACCGCGAAGCGCTCGCCCGCAATACCGGCGGCGTAGAGTTCGCCCGACGTCGCGCCATAAAGGACGGTATTGCCGATGATGACGTTCTCGTTCGACGTCAGCGGCGAGGAGACAACGGGCCGGACGATGATGCGCGCGCCGGACAGGCCCTTGCCGACATAGTCGTTCGCATCGCCGAGCACCTCCAGCGTCAGGCCCTGCACCGCGAACGCGCCGAGCGATTGCCCGGCTGACCCGCGGAGGCGGACGTGGATGTGGCCGGGGGCGAGGCCCGCCATGCCGAAATGCTTGACGATATGGTGCGACAGGCGCGTGCCGACGGCGCGGTGCGTGTTCCGGACGGCGTAAGTCAGCTGCATCTTTTCGCGCCGTTCGAAGACGGCGGCGGCGTCCTTCACCATGTCGGCGTCGAGCGTGTCGGCAACCTCGTTGCGATGCCCCTCGATGTTGAAGCGCCGCTTCGCCTCGTTGCGCACGTCGGGCTTGGCGAGGATGGGGTTGAGGTCGAGATCGTCGAGATGCTCCGCGCCGCGGCTGACCTGGCGCAGAAGCTCGGTACGGCCGATCACCTCGTTCAGGCTGCGTACGCCCAGCGAGGCGAGGATCTCGCGCACCTCCTCCGCCATGAAGCTGATCAGGTTGATGACCTTTTCCGGCGTCCCGATGAACTTGTCGCGAAGCGCCTCGTCCTGCGTGCAGATGCCAACGGGGCAGGTGTTGGAATGGCACTGGCGGACCATGATGCAGCCCATGGCGACGAGGCTGAGCGTGCCGATGCCGAATTCCTCCGCGCCCAGGATCGCCGCGATGACGATGTCGCGGCCGGTCTTCAGGCCGCCATCGGTGCGGAGCTTCACGCGGCTGCGGAGGCCGTTCAGCGACAGCACCTGATTGACCTCGGCGAGACCCATTTCCCACGGCGTACCGGCATATTTAATGCTGGTCTGCGGGCTCGCGCCGGTGCCGCCGGTATGCCCGGCGACGAGGATTGCGTCCGCATGCGCCTTGGCGACGCCCGCCGCGACCGTGCCGATGCCGGCGGAGGAGACGAGCTTCACGCAGACGCGGGCCTCGGGGTTGATCTGCTTCAGGTCGTAGATCAGCTGCGCCAGATCCTCGATCGAATAGATGTCGTGGTGCGGCGGCGGCGAAATGAGCGTGACGCCGGGCGTCGAATGGCGCAGTTTCGCGATCAGGTCGGTGACCTTGAAGCCGGGCAGTTGGCCGCCTTCACCGGGCTTTGCGCCCTGCGCGACCTTGATCTCGATCTCGGTGCAGGCGTTCAGATATTCCGCCGTGACGCCGAAGCGGCCGGATGCGATCTGCTTGATGGTCGAATTGGCGTTGTCGCCGTTCGCATAGGGCTCGAAGCGGCGCTTGTCCTCGCCGCCCTCGCCGGACACCGCCTTCGCGCCGATGCGGTTCATGGCGATGGCGAGCGTCTCGTGCGCTTCGGGCGACAGTGCGCCCATCGACATGCCGGGCGTGACGAAGCGCTTCCTGATTTCGGAAATGGACTCGACTTCGTCGAGCGGGATCGGGCCGTCATGGCTGGTGAATCCCAAAAGGTCGCGCAGATAGATGGGGTCGAGGTCGGCGCAGCCGCGGCTGAACTGCTGATATTGCGAGTAGGAGCCGGACGTTACGGCCTTCTGCAGCAGGTGGATGAGGTTCGCCTGATAGGCGTGCGTCTCGCCGCCGGAGCGATAGCGGTACATGCCGCCGACGGGCAGCGCGATGGCGTCCTCGTCATAGGCCGCCGCGTGCCGGTCGGTCGCCGACAGCTGCAGCGATGCGAAGCCCTCGCCGGAGATCTTGGCAGGCATGCCGGGGAAGAATTCGCGCACCAGCGCGCGCGAGATGCCCACCGCTTCGAAATTATAGCCGCCGCGATAGGAGGAGATGATGGAGATGCCCATCTTCGACATGATCTTCAGGAGGCCGCCCTCCACCGCCGTCTTGAAGCGGGCGACGCAGTCGCCCAGCGACCGGTCGCCAAGCAGGCCGCGTGCGTGCCGCGCCGCGATCGCCTCCTGCGCCAGATAGGCGTTCACCGTCGTCGTGCCGACGCCGATCAGAACGGCGAAATAATGCGTGTCTAGACATTCGGCCGAGCGGACGTTGATGCTGGCATAGGCGCGCAGGCCCTTTTCGACGAGGTGCGTATGCACGCCGGCGGCCGCCAGGATCATGGTGATGCCCATGCGGTCCGGGCCGATATGCTCGTCGGTCAGGAACAGCTGCGATTTCCCGGAACGGACGGCGCGCTCCGCTTCCTCGCGAACGCGGGCGATGGCGGTACGCAGGGCATCCGATCCGCCGTCCACCGGGAAGGTGCAGTCGATCTCGGCCGCCGTCTCGCCAAAATGGTCCTTCAGCCGGTGCCAGTCGCGATTGGTGAGGACGGGTGATTTCGCGACCATCACGCCGCGACGCTCGGCGTCCTCTTCTTCGAGGACGTTCGTGAAGTTGGAAAAGCGCGTCTTCAGGCTCATGACGCGGGACTCCCTCAGGGAGTCGATCGGCGGGTTGGTGACCTGGCTGAAATTCTGCCGGAAGAAATGGCTGAACGTGCGCGGATTGAGGCTGACGACGCCGAGCGGCGTGTCGTCGCCCATGGAGCCGGTCGCCTCCTTCGCATCCTCGACCATGGGCGCGAGGATCAGCTCCATGTCCTCCATGGTCATGCCGGCCGCGACGAGGCGGCGGCGTAGCTCGCCCGTATCATAGACGGACGCCGGTTCCGGCGCGTCGCCGCCGGGCAGCTCCTCGAACTTCGTGAAATTGGCGACACGGCCGGCATAGTCGCGCGACCCGGCGACCCGGTCCTTGATCTCGCGGTCGTGGTAGAGCTTCGCCTCGTCGAGATCGACGGCGATGATCTCGCCGGGGCCGAGCGCGCCCTTCTCGACGACGTTGGTTTCCGCGACGGGTACCATGCCGGTTTCCGAGCCGACGAGCAGCAGATTGTCGCCCGTCAGCGTGTAGCGCATGGGCCTAAGCGCGTTCCGGTCGACGCCGGCGACCATCCAGCGCCCGTCGGTCATGGCAAGCGCGGCCGGGCCGTCCCAGGGCTCCATGACGCTCGCGAAGAAGGCGTACATGGTGCGGTGATGTTCGGGCAGCGTCGAATCCTTCGACCATGCCTCCGGGATCAGCATCAGCTTCGCCATCGGCGCATCGCGGCCGGAGCGCACGAGCACCTCGAACGTCGCATCGAGCGCGGCGGTATCCGACGCGCCCGCGGGAATGACCGGCTTCACTTCCGCCGAATGGCTGCCAAACGCCTCGGCCGCCATCAGCATCTCGTGCGACTTCATCCAGTTCTTGTTGCCGCGCACCGTGTTGATCTCGCCATTGTGCGCGAGCGTGCGAAAGGGCTGCGCCAGCCACCATTCGGGAAAGGTGTTGGTCGAATAGCGCTGGTGAAAGATGGCGAAGCGGCTGACGAACTCGTCAGCGCGAAGGTCCGGATAGAAATCCGCCAGGCTCTCGGCCAGGAACAGCCCCTTGTAGATGATCGAGCGCGACGAGAGCGAGCAGATGTAGAAATCGTTGATCTGCGCCGCGATCACCCGCTTTTCGATGCGGCGACGGACCAGATAGAGGTCCTTTTCGAACTTCGTCTGGTTCTCGTAATCGTCGCCCGGCTCCGGCCCGGCGATCATGATCTGTTCGATCTCGGGCCGGGTGACGCGCGCCTTTTCACCGATCACGGACGTGTCGACGGGCACCTGCCGCCAGCCGTAGATCTGGTAGCCGAAGGCGATGATTTCCGATTCGACGATCGCGCGGCAGGTTTCCTGATCGGCGAGGCTGGTGCGCGGCAGGAAGGTCTGCCCGACGGCGAGCAGCGAATCGCGCCGCGGCCGATGGCCGGTGCGCTCGATATGCTGGTTGAAGAAACCGATGGGCAGCTCGACATGAATGCCCGCGCCGTCGCCCGTCTTCCCATCGGCATCGACCGCGCCGCGATGGTAGACCGCTTTCAGCGCATCGATACCGAGCTGCACGACGCGGCGGGAGGCGACGCCGTCGACGGCGGCGACCATGCCGACGCCGCACGCATCGGACTCGAACTCGGGCCGGTACATGCCCTCGCGGGCGAGGCGGGCGCGTTCTGACATGGAAACCGTCATTCGGCTGACGCC
>JBCCAC010000372.1:0-2588 GCA_039815015.1 Pseudomonadota bacterium
ATGCTGTCGGCGGAATACGCCCCCGCCCCGCCCTTCCCCGGCGGCACGCTGGCGGCGACGCCGGACGCGATCGGCGACGCGATGGCAGGGATGTTCGCAGGCACGGTCGAGGGCTTCCGCCAGGTCGCGGCGGACCGGCGGCGGTAGGATATACGGGGTTTCGGACGGACCGCTATCGAAAGCGGTTCGTCGCCCCGGAACCGACGCCCTTCAGATCTTCAGACCGCGAATCTGCCAGATTACCCCATCTGGGGAACTCGTCCGCTCGGCTTGGCCGCCCATCTGCTCGGCAAGATCGCTGACGAGCCCGGTGCCGATGCCCTGTCGATCGGACGTCAGACCGCCGCCATTGTCGGCGATGCGCAAATCGGCACGTCCACCTCCGGCGCGGCGGACGGTAATGGCGATCTCTCCGCCCGTCTCGTCGAAGGCATATTTATAGGCATTCGTAACGATTTCGCAGATCATCAGCCCCAGCGGCACGATGGATGTCTTCGACAGGGTGCCGGGTTCGACGTCGAGCCGGACGGCGACCTCATCGCGGTCGATCGTCTTGCGCAGATTGTGAACCAACTCCTCGAAATAGTCCTCGGCCGCCAGCGGTGCCCGGTCGCGGCTGGTGTGCAGATAGTCGTGCAGGATCGCCATCGCCTGTACACGTTCGACTGCGTGCGAGACCACCGCCGCGCCGGGACTGTCGCCGCGTTTCCGGACCGCGAGGTTCAGCATGCTGGAAAGGACCTGGAAATTGTTCTTCACCCTGTGCTGTACCTCGTCGAACAGCACTTCCTTGGCGGCGACCCTGCGGCGCTGGGTCCGCCAGGCAGAGACGGCAAGCAGCGCGGCCAGAAGCGCGGCGATCCCGGCGGTGACCGCCAGCCCGGTGCGCAGCTGCGACCGTTCAAGCTCCAGCGTCGCCAGATCGAGGTCCCGACGCGACGTGCGAACCGTCGCTGCCGCATCGCGCAGTTTCGCGGTCCGGTCGCGAAGCTGGAACAGAACGTCGGTATTCGCCATGGCCATCAACACTTCAGCGCTCGCCAAATCATCCCTGAGGTCGAGCGCCGCGTTCGCGTAGACCAGCGCATCAGCCGGCATGCCGAGCCCGGCAAGAACGTTCGAGAGGCTGGTCGCAAACTTGTAAGCGACGGATTTGTCGTCGATATCGTCCAGGATCGAAACGTCGGACAGTTCCCGGCCGAATATGGTGCTGGCGCGTTCCAGAAGCTGGCGTGCGGCGACGTCCTTACCGATGCGGATATTGATGTCGGCCATCCAGACGAGGATCGAGAATCCAAGCAGATCCCTGCCCTCGCTACCAGCATTTTGACCGAGGTCGAACGCGCGCTGCCCCGTGCGCAGCGCCGCCGTCGTCCGCTGCAAGGCGCCCTCCGACTGCGCGCGCACGAACAGCGTCTTTCTGAGGATCGAGGTGCTGTCCGTTCGGCTTTGCGTTTCTATGGAGTCGTCGAACAGCGCGATTGCCTGTTCGTGCCGTCCTTCGGCCTGCAGCGCCTCCCCCTCCGCAAGCCAGACATAAGCGAGCTGATCGAGTGCCGACCGGTTGTCAGGATCGCGTTCGAGCTGTTCGAGGCAAACCGCCTCGATCCGGTCGTAATAACTGCTCGCCCGGCGATGATCGCCCAGTTCGCTGAAAATTGTGCCGATATTGTGAAGTGGAGAGAGCGCGGCGACCTCGTCACCGATGGCCGTGAACGCGTCGATCGCTTCGGTGTAGCTCAGTACTGCATCGACTTCGCGATTGAGCGCATCATGGCCGATGCCGGCAATGTTGGTGCAGTCCGCGATGAAACGGTCGAGCCCGGCCGGCCGCGCAGCCTCCAGGCATACCGCACTCCATTCGAGAACGTCCTTGATCTCGTCGGCGAAAAACGCCCGCGATGCCTTTTCATAAGCCAGAAATGCGCGTTCCACCGGACGATCCCGGGACCGGCGCAGAAGGGCGTCGAGCTGTGCATCGTCAATGCCGTGCGGCGGTTCCTTGAGCGGACTGGCGCCGTAAGCCCGCAAACCGAACGGGACATCGGGTGCCAGGCGCGCAAATAACGGCTCCAGATGTACGGTTTTCAGAATGTAGAAATCGTTCGTCAGAAGGTCCATGATCGCCGCATCGCGTGCCGCGCCCGCGCCGTTCAGAATGGCGTTCCCGCACGCCGCCGAAAGCCGGTCGACCTGCTGTGGCGACATGCCGAGAGAGCTACGCGCGCAGACGCTGGCAGGTGCCTGTGCCAGCACGGGGGCGGCGCCCCACATGGCGGCGAAGGTCCCGAAGATCACGAATATCAGAGCCGGAACGAAACGCGGCAGACGAGCCGTACGCACGATACAAGACTGGCCGTCGCGGCATGCGCGCATTCGCATTCGTCCCCGTTCAGCCGTCCCGTCGTCCGGCGCTCCATGGTCCGCGCCTAGGTGGATTCAGCCCGCGGATCGCTTATCATGATTCGGTCATCATGAACTCTGTCATAATGGCGGCCAAACGCCCCATGGCCGGTACGCCCGCCTACCCCTGCCCGAGCCGGTCCCGGCCGAACAGTTCGGCGATCTGGATGGCGTTGAGGGCGGCG
>JBCCAC010000285.1:0-3802 GCA_039815015.1 Pseudomonadota bacterium
CCAGCGCGACACGGCGGGCGAGTTCGTCACCACGAAGACCGGCTGGGGCGGCATCCGCCGCGTCGACGCCATGCCCGGAGGGTTCTGACCATGGGTCTTGCGCCTATCAATCCCGCAACCGGCGTCCCGATGACGGCCCGCAAGAAAACCGCCGTACCGCGCCGCCTGCGCGGCGAGATCGCGACCACGCGCGACGGCCGTGACATCACACAGCCCTACATCGCCGAGCTTCAGCAGGCCCGCGACCCGCTCATCGCGCATTCGATCGACTGGGGCCTCTACGATCAGATCTTCCGCGACGATCAGGTGAAATCCTGTTTTCAGCAGCGCGTCGGCGCGCTGGTCAGCCGCGAATGGGACGTCATCCCTGGCGGCGAGGAGCCACGCGATATCGAGGCGGCCGAAGCCCTGAAGGCGAATATCGACCGGGTCGGCATCGACCGCGTGACAGAAAAGACCATGAAGGCCACCTTCAACGGCTATTCCGTTACCGAGATCATGTGGGAATATCGCGACGGTCTCGTCCAGTTCCAGCGGCTTCATGTCCGCCATGCCCGCCGCTTCCGCGTCGATCGCGACAATCGCCTGCGCCTTCTCACGAATACCGACATGACGCGCGGCGAGCGCCTGCCCGACAGGAAGTTCTGGCTGCTCGCCTCGGGCGGCGACGACGACGACGAAGTCTACGGCCGCGGCCTTGCCTACTGGCTCTACTGGCCGACGCTCTTCAAGCGCAACGGCCTCAAATTCTGGAACGTCTTCCTAGACAAGTTCGGCGCGCCGACGGCCATGGGCAAGTTCCCGGTCGGGACGAGCGAGGAGGACATTCAGAAGCTCCTCGCCGCCCTCCAGGCCTTCTCCGTCGACTCCGGCTTCGCGATCCCGGAGGGGATGGACGTCGCGCTCGTCGAGGCCGCCCGCTCCGGCACGGCCGATTTCAACGGCCTCGTCGCCTATATGGACGGCGCGATCGCCAAGGTGATCCTCTCGCAGGTCGGAACGACCGAGAACGGCAAATATGCCGGCACCGCCGACACCCATGCCGACGTGAAGCTGGAGGTCGTGAAGGCGGACGCCGACATGTGGTCGGACAGCTTCAACGCCGGCCCCGTGACATGGTGGACCGAGTTCAACTTCCCCGGCGCCGCCGCCCCGCGCTTCGTCCGCGCCGTCCAGGAGGAGGAGGACCTCAAGAAGATCGCCGATACCGATGCCGTCATCCGCAAGAGCCTCGGCTGGGAACGCACCGACGAGTCCTTCCAGGACACCTACGGCGACGGCTACGTTCGCACGAAGGCCGCCGACCCCGCCCTTCCTTCCCCGACGGGGGAGGGGGACCCCCGGAACGGCGGTGGAGGGGGTTCCAACCCAGATACCGAAAATGGGCAGGACGCCGAAGAAGACGACACGGCCGAGACCGCCGGCTTCGCCGAGCAGCAAGCGAACGATGACAGCCTCGACGCCGTTCTTGACGAGCTGCTGGCATCCGAACCCGCGAACGACGCCCTCCGCGCGCTCGCGAACCCGCTCCTCGATGCTCTCGCCGATGCCGCGACGCCGGAAGAAGCCCGCGCCGCCCTCGATCGCCTGTCCGCATCCATGCCGACCGAACAGCTGACCGAAACCCTCGCCCGCGCCGGCTTCGCCACGCGCCTGGCCGAGATCGAGGCCGAGACATGAGCGCTCCGGCCGAAACCGAACTCGTCGCGGCCGTTCGCGCCTTCCTGGCGAAATGGGAACGCTGCGAACCCCACCTCGCCGACGCCTTCCTTCACCGCGAAATCCGCGTCGGCCCCTATTCCGGCCCCAGCGTCACCCTGGAGATCTCCGAACTCCGCCGGCTTGTCGCTCATCGGCCGAATGACGACCTATGACCTGGCCCTTCGGCGATCTTGGCATGTTCCGCTACGGCTGCATCCTCGCGGATCCGCCGTGGCAATACGAATTGCGCAGCGAGAAGGGCGAAGCGAAATCGCCGCAGGCTCAATATCACTGCGTGTCGCTGGGAGACATAAAGGCGCTGCCGGTCGCGCATCTCGCCGCGCCCGATTGCCTCCTTCTCATGTGGGCGACCTTCCCGATGCTCCCGCAGGCGTTGAAGACGATGGCCGCGTGGGGATTTACCTACAAATCCGGCGCATCCTGGGCGAAACAATCGTCGACCGGACAGGCCTGGTCGTTCGGAACGGGCTACATCTTCAGATCGGCGAGCGAGCTCCTACTAGCCGGCACGATCGGCACGCCGAAATACCGCTCGCGATCGGTTCGGAACCTCATCGTCGCGCCGGTCCGCGGCCATAGCCGCAAACCGGACGACCAGTACGATATGGCCGCGAGCCTCTCCGACGGCCCCTATTGCGAGCTCTTCGCCCGCCAGACCCGCCCCGGTTGGGACGTATGGGGCAATGAAACCGACAAATTCGAGGCGGCGGCATGACGGGCGCAAAGCATGATCGCGCGTGGCCGCCGAAATACGGCCTCAAGCCGAACTACAGGGAAGTCATGCTGTCCGGCGAGGAGGGCTGGAACCTCATCGCAGATTATCACCGCATGATGCCCGACCTTCGTGAGGGCGTTTTACCGGTCCGCGCCCGCGCCTTCTATCAACGCCGACGAGACCGGCCCGACATCTTGCGTTGCGTCCAACTCGTTATCTCGACGGGCGGCGTCATCGAACTGCGCAGACGAAAGCGCAGCTCAGTTCTGACGATGAGTACGATCAATGTCTGATCGCCGTCCATCGCGTATCTACTGCTGCATTAACGGCTGCCGTCGATACACTCGAATTGAGACGTTAGAAAAGCGTTTTGGCCCATATGATGGCGGCACGATAATTTGTCAGGCGCATTGGCGCCTAAGGACGCCTGAAGAGAAACGTGTAACACTCCGCATCAGCAGATTAATTCGACGTTTCGGGCATACTGCTCAGCTATGTCGACGCCATAACCGTATTTTCTGGTCAATCGCGCATCGAATGAACAGGGAATCAGAGGTCGGCCTTCCCCGTGAGATAGCGGAAGTGATCGGTTCTGTATGACTGACCTAACCGCCCCTCGCGCCACGATTGGCCTGCCGCCGACCGAAACCGTCGCCGCCTTCGAGCGCCGCGGCGACCTGCGTATCGGCGTTGACTGGCGTGAGACCTGGCAGGACGAACATCCCCGCATGTTCACCGTCGCGAAGATCGCGCGGCTCGACCTCCTGAACGACGTCCGCGAATCGCTAGACAAGGTCCTTCGCGACGGCGGCACGTTCGAGCAATGGAAGGCGGAGCTGCAACCGACACTGCAGCGAAAGGGCTGGTGGGGCCGCGTCGAGAACCAAGCGCTGACCGGAACGCCGGAACCGGTCATCGTCAACGACCGGCGTCTACGCACCATCTACCGGACAAACGTCCGCGTCAGCCGCGCCGCCGGCCAGTGGCAGCGCATCCAGACGCGAAAGGCGGTGCGTCCGTACCTCCGCTACGTCGTCGTCGGCGGTGAGAAAGGCGACGGACGCAACCGCCCTTCACACCTTCGTCTCCACGGCATCATCCTCCCCGTCGATCACGCGTTCTGGGACGAATATTACCCACCGAACGACTGGCTATGCCGCTGCAGCGTCCAGCAGCTGTCCGAACGCGATTTGGAGCGTGAGGGCTGGACGGTCACCACAGATGCCGAACTTGCAGCGAAACTGCCCGCAGAGCGCCGCACGACCTACCGACTCGTCAACCCGACCGGCACCCCCGGGGACAGCGTTCCGGAGACGGTCACCCAGGCCCCGCTCGTCGGCGACGGCTGGAGCTACAATCCCGGCC
>JBCCAC010000347.1:0-2904 GCA_039815015.1 Pseudomonadota bacterium
GCCAAGCCCGATCTCGGCTGCCGCGGCGCCGGGGTCAGGCGGTTGCACGATCATGCCGACCTTGCCGACTACATCGCCGATTTTCCCGCCGGCGAGACCATCATCTTTCAGCAATATATCGCGCATGAGGGTGAGGCGGGCATTTTCTATATCCGCCGCCCGAACGCCAAGACCGGCCGGATCCCCTCGATCACGCTGAAATATTTCCCGTGGGTGGAGGGTGACGGCCGCCGCACCCTACGCGAACTCATCATGGATGACGAGCGTGCCGGCGAGGTTCCGCATCTCTATCTCGACCGTCATCAGGACCGGCTGGACGAGATCATTCCCGCCGGTGAGGCCGTGCGACTCGCTTTTGCCGGCAGCCATAGCCGCGGCGCCATCTTTCGTGACGGCAGCCATCTGGTAACGGACGCGATGCGCGCGACCTTCGACGAGATCAGCCATGCGCTCGGCGGGTTCCATTTCGGCCGCTTCGACATCCGCTTCGCCGATTTCGAAGACGTGCGGAACGGGCGCGGCTTTACGATTCTGGAAGTGAACGGGGCCGGCGCAGAGGCAACGCACATCTGGGACGCGCGCGCGCGTCTCGGCGATGCCTATCGGTCCTTGCGCGAACAATATCGACTGCTGTTCGAGATCGGCGCCGCCAACCGCCGCGCCGGCGTGCGCCCGCCGTCCTTGCGCTCCATGTGGCGGGCCATGCGGCGCGAAGCCGATTTGACGACGGCCTATCCGCCGACCGAATGAGCCGGCCAGCGAAAGTCGAGCGCGACGTCGCCCGTCACCTCGCCATTGGCGGCAAAGCTGCGCTCCAGAAAGCGTCCGCGTCCCTTCGCGTCCACCGTCACGATGGTGGAGGCGCGCGTGCCGTACTCCGCGCCCAGAATGAACGGCGCGCCCAATGCGCGCTCGCGTTCGATGCCGATCCCCGTGTCCGGAAGGTCCGCATCGGGCGGCGGCGTGCGGTCGGCGAGGACGGCGAACAGGCGCCCGGACCCGGGCGGACCGGCCTCTGGCTCTGGCAGCAGCGCGTCGTGCAGCCGTCTCGCTTTTGGCCAGGACGGGCCGAACGGGCCGTTGGAAACGGCATGAATGCCGGGAGCGAGACGGCGAATATTCGCGTCCGTGCGGTTTCCGAGCGCCCACGCTTCGCCGTCCGCGATCAGCATGAGATTGCAGGCACCATATTCGTCCAGCCGGTGCGCCATATCGTCGGCCGTCACGTCCTCGGTCAGGAAATCGCTGACCAGCGCGCCGCGTGATTTGGCGGCCGGCCGAGGTGGAACCTCACGCACATTGGTGACGGCGGCCAGACGACCTGCTTCACCGACCGCCAGCCAGCTTCCGCCGGCCTGCCGGTCCCGTCCGCCGATCGGCCCCTCCGCCCAGCGATGCGCGACGTCGGTCGGACGTGCGTGAACCTCGTCGCGATTGGCGATGAGGATGAGGGGCAGGGCGGTTCCTGGTTCCCACCGAAAGGCGATCACGCACATGCTATCCTCCCCGTCGCGGGGGAGCGGTCACACATCCAGATTGGCGACCGACAGGGCGTTTTCCTGAATGAATTCGCGGCGCGGTTCGACCACGTCACCCATCAGGCGCGTGAAGATGTCGTCGGCGATGTCCGCCTGTTCGACCTCGACCCGCAACAGCGAACGGTTGGCCGGATCCAGCGTCGTTTCCCACAGCTGCTCGGCATTCATCTCGCCAAGTCCCTTGTAGCGCTGAATCGAGAGGCCTTTGCGCCCCATCGCGAAAATGGCATCGAGAAGTTCGGACGGCCGGCGCACGACGCGGTCCTCGCCCAGCCGGATCGGCGCGCGATAGGCCGTTTCGCCGTCGAACAGTTGTGCCAGCTTTCGCGCCTCGGCCGACAGTAGCATCTTCTGATCGAGGACATAGGCGTCGGTCACCCCGCGTAGGACACGCGTGATCAGATAGCCGTCGTCGCGCATGGCGACGGTCCAGGCGCCATCGTCGCTCTCTTCGTTCAGCAATCCTTCCAGCGCCGCCGCGGCCTCGATAGTGGCGTCCTTCCCGAGCGCGCCGGAAATGGCGGCGGCTTCCACCATCCGCGGATCGTAGCGGCCAGGTACGTAGCCCAGGAACACGCGCATGCGCCGTCCCTGCTCGACCAGCTGCTTCAGGTCGGCGCCCGCGCGCATGCCGTCTGCGGTTTCCGCGGTGACGCCGTCGAGACCGGCGTCGATCAGATAATCGTCAAGTGCCGCCTGATCCTTCAGATAGACCTCCGACTTGCCCTTGGCGACTTTATAGAGCGGCGGCTGCGCGATGTAGAGATAGCCGCCCTCGACCAGCTCCGGCATCTGCCGGTAGAAGAAGGTGAGGAGCAGCGTGCGGATGTGCGCGCCGTCGACATCGGCGTCCGTCATGATGACGATCTGGTGATAACGCAGCTTCTCAATATCGAAATCGTCCGCACCGATGCCGGCGCCGAGCGCCTGAATCATCGTGCCGATCTCCTTCGACGACAGCATGCGATCGAAACGCGCGCGCTCGACGTTCAGGATCTTGCCGCGGAGGGGCAGGATCGCCTGATATTTGGAATCGCGGCCCTGCTTGGCGCTGCCGCCCGCTGAATCGCCCTCGACCAGGAACAGCTCGGACTTCGCCGGGTCCTTTTCCTGACAGTCGTTCAGCTTGCCGGGCAGCGATGCGACGCCCAGCACGGTCTTGCGGCTCGCCTCGCGCGCCTTCCGCGCCGCCTCGCGCGCGATGGCGGCGCCGACGAACTTGTCAACGATCGCCTTGGCGGGTGCGGGGTCTCAGTTCGGATTGGTCTCTGCAACTCGGGACCATGAAGTTGGAATCGCTAGTAATCGTGGATCAGCATGCCACGGTGAATACGTTCCCGGGCCTTGTACACACCGCCCGTCACAC
>JBCCAC010000255.1:0-4019 GCA_039815015.1 Pseudomonadota bacterium
GGCCGGACGAGCGGCGGAATCCTTGCCGAGGAACGGCTATTGGAATTGACGGCGCCGGAGGCGACGTTCCGCTTCGACGACATATCGGAACCGCCCGTCCTGTCGCTCAATCGCGGCTTTTCGGCGCCCGTCATCACGAAGGTCGATCGCGGCCCGGACGATCTCGCCTTCCTATCGGCACACGACGACGACCCCTTTGCGCGCTACGAGGCGCTGCAGGAGCTGATGTCGAACTGGCTGGAGCACGCCACGACCGGCCCCTTCGGCACGCCCGACGCGATCCTCGACGCGCTTCGCCGGACGCTCGACGATCAGTCACTCGATGCGGCGTTCAAGGCCGAAGCCATGCTGCCCCCAGCGGACACGATGATGGTGGAACGCATCGGTACGCTCGTCGACCCGATGGCCGTGGTCGCCGCGCGGCGCGGGCTGCGACGCGCCATATTGGACGGCCTGGGCCGCGAGCGCTGGCACGATCTGTTCACGAGCCTGGCCACCGATCCCGAAGACTTGTCGCCGGACGCAAAGGGTCGCCGCCGGCTGCGCGCCGTGGCGCTCGGCTATTTATTCGCCGATCCCGACGAGAAGGCGATTGCCGCCGCCGAAATCCTTTATGATGATGCCGGCAACATGACGGAACGCATGGCCGCCCTGACGGCCCTCACCGATTCCGCAGCGCCGGCAAGAGAGCGCGTGCTCGCGGATTTCCACGATCGCTTCGCCGCAGATGCCAACGTCATCGACAAATGGTTTACCGTGCAGGCCATGGCGGAGGCGGGCGACCCGCTGGCGCGCGCCGAAGCGTTGATGCGGCGGGAGGATTATCGCGAGGAGACGCCCAACCGCTTCCGCGCGCTCGTCGGCGGCTTCGCGGCGAACATGTCCGGGTTCCACCGCGCCGACGGAGCCGGATACCGCTTTCTGGCCGATCGCATTCTCGGGGTCGACGGGACCAATCCGCAAACCGCCGCGCGCTTCGTGGCGCCGCTCGGCCGCTGGCGGTTGTTCGAACCGCAGCGGGGGACGCTGATGCGGGCGGAGCTTGACCGGATTCTCGCGACGCCGGGCCTTTCTAAGGATGTGCGCGAGGTGGCGACGAAGTCACTCGGTTAAGAAGTCACTAGGGTAAATTCGTGACGCAAACCGGGCGATCGCGCCTTTTCTTCGCCGCGATCGCGCCATAAGCGCCGGCGGCTATGGCACGGATCGTCATGAAATTCGGTGGAACCTCCATGGCGGGGCTGGAGCGCATCCGCGCCGCGGCGCTGCGCGTTAAGCGGGAGGTCGACGCCGGCAATGAAGTCGCGGTCGTCGTTTCGGCGATGGCGGGCGAGACCGACCGGCTGGTGAATTTCTGTCACGAGGCGTCGCCGCGCCATGACAGCTCGGAATATGACGTCGTCGTCTCTTCCGGCGAGCAGGTGACGGCCGGCCTTCTGGCGATCGTCCTTCAATCGATGGGGCTCACGGCGCGATCCTGGCTCGGCTGGCAGATGCCGATGCAGACGTCCGGCACCCATGCCTCGGCGCGCATCCGTGGCCTCGACGCCGCGGCCATGTCGACATGCCTCACCGCCGGCAGCGTCGCCGTGGTGCCGGGATTTCAGGGACTTGCCGAGACGGGCCGCGTGACGACGCTCGGCCGCGGCGGCTCCGACACGTCGGCCGTTGCCGTCGCGGCCGCGCTGAAGGCCGATCGCTGCGATATCTACACCGATGTCGAGGGCGTCTATACGACGGACCCCCGGATCGTGCCGGCGGCGCGAAAGCTCGAACGCATTACCTTCGAGGAAATGCTGGAGCTGGCGTCGGTCGGCGCGAAGGTTCTGCAGACCCGTTCGGTCGAACTGGCCATGAAACAGAAGGTAAAACTGCGTGTCCTTTCCAGCTTCAAGGACGCGCCCGGTACCGACATCGTCGATGAGGATGAACATTTGGAAGACCAGCTGATCACGGGCATCGCCTATAATCGCAACGAGGCGGAAGTGACGCTGACCCGCGTCGCCGACAAGCCCGGTGCGGTCGCGGCGATCTTCAAGCCGCTCGCCGCCGCCGAGGTGAATGTCGACATGATCATTCAGAACATCGCCGATGCGGAGGGGCGTACCGACGTCACCTTCACCATCGGCCGTGGCGAGATTCCGAAAGTCATGGACCTTCTCGCCGCCGCCAAGGACGAGATCGGCTATGAGACGATCGGCTATAACGACAAGGTGTCGAAACTGTCGGTCGTCGGTGTCGGTATGCGCAGCCATACGGGCGTTGCCGCTACCATGTTCACCGCGCTCGGCGAACGTGGCATCAATATCGAATCCATCACGACGTCGGAGATCAAGATCAGCGTGCTGATCGCCGAAGAATATACCGAGCTTGCCGTACGCGTCCTGCATTCGGCCTATGGTCTGGATGCGGAGGTGGCGGCGTGACCGGACATCCCAACCTGACCGCCGCCATGCAGCGCGGCGCCGATTTTCTCGGCTCGCGCTACGCCATCATGGGCGGCGCCATGTCGTGGGTATCGGAGCGCAATCTGGTCGCGGCGATTTCCAACGCCGGCGGCTTCGGCATGATCGCCTGCGGCGCCATGGAACCTGACATGCTGGCGGCGGAAATCGCCGGCACGAAGGCGCTGACCGACAGGCCGTTCGGCGTCAATCTGATCACCATGCACCCCGCGCTGATGGACCTCATCAGGATCTGCGGCGATGCCGGCGTCAGTCACATCGCGCTCGCCGGCGGCCTGCCGCCCAAGGGATCGATCGATGCGATCAAGGCGACCGGCGCAAAGCTGATCTGCTTCGCCCCGGCCCTGTCGCTCGCGAAGAAACTGGTGCGTTCCGGCGTCGATGCGCTGGTCGTCGAGGGGATGGAGGCGGGCGGCCATATCGGGCCCGTCTCGACCACCGTCCTGGCGCAGGAGATCCTCCCCGAGATCACCGATGTCCCCGTCTTCGTGGCCGGCGGCATCGGTCGCGGCCGCGCCATCGCCGCCTTCCTCGAAATGGGGGCGGCGGGCGTACAGCTCGGCACCCGCTTCGTCTGTGCGACGGAATCGATCGCACATGAGAAGTTCAAGAAGGCGTTCATTCGCGCCAATGCACGCGATGCGATCACCAGCGTACAGCTGGACAGCCGCCTGCCGGTCATCCCCGTTCGCGCCCTGAAAAACAAGGCTTCGGAGGAATTTACGGCCAAACAGCGCGACGTCGCCGGGCAGCTCGACCGGCAGGAGGTCGAGATGCGGGAGGCGCAGCTGCAGATCGAACATTACTGGGCCGGCGCGCTCAGGCGTGCGGTCGTCGATGGCGATACCGAGACGGGCAGCGTCATGGCGGGCCAGTCGGTCGGCATGGTGAAGGGCGAGGCCCCCATGATCGACATTATCGCCGAACTGACCGACGAGGCGGAGACGGCGCTCGCCGCCTGAGCGCCATGCGTTTCGCAAGATGCGGCAATAACGGTGGGCGTGGCACAATCGACACAGTTGATCGAGATTTGCCCGTGGCCCTCTGAAAGCTCTGGTTTGCGCCCTATTCGCCGCCTACAGCGCTAGCGTTTTCGTCAGTCGCTGTTTCGTGACCCGGGCACCCCGCATCAAGACGGGTCGATGGGCCATTCACTGCGACGGCCCTGACGATAGTGATGTCTTGGGATGAGGAAATCGTCATGAAATCGACTCTGCTTCTTGGTGCCGCTCTGTTCGTCGCGCTGCCGTCAATCGCTCACGCGCAACAGGAAGCGCCGGAAGTCATCCCGCCGGCGGATACCGCCGATGCCGTCGATCCCGCCGACGCGGCGGACGCCGCGACCGGCACAGAGTCGACGGAGCTTGATGCCAGAGCCAGCGTTGAAACCGACGTCGACGACGGCATCATCATCGTAACCGCCACCCGCCGTGCCCAGTCGGTGCAGGACATTCCCATCGCGGTGAACGTCGTTTCCGGCGAAGCGCTGGAAAATGTCGGTATCGACGACATTCGTGGTCTGGAGCAGGTCGCGCCGACCATTCGCGCGATCAC
>JBCCAC010000287.1:0-3715 GCA_039815015.1 Pseudomonadota bacterium
CGTCGAAGTGAACGCCGCCGATCGCCCCGGCCTGCTGCACGCCCTCGCCCGCGCGCTCTACGATGCGAAGGTCACGATCCGCTCGGCGCACATCATGACCTATGGCGAGCGCGCCGTGGACACCTTCTACCTCACCGACCTGATGGGCCAGCGCATCGATGGCACGCAGCGTCTGCGCGGCCTCGAAATCCGTCTCCTGAACGCCGCACGCCTTGCCGAGCGGGAACGGCAGGCCGCCTAAGTCGACTGGGTTACACCCTAAGCGGGAACCGCGCCGCCGAGTTCGCCATCCGCGGCTCCGTCCGGCGTATCGCCCGCGGCTTGACCGGTTTGGTCGGTTTGATCGGTCTCGGCGGCACTCTTCGCCACCTTCGCCTCGCGCGCCCGCTCGACGCGTTCCTGGCGTTCCTCTTCATCGGCAGCATCGCCGCCCGGCGGAATATAGGCGATGACGTAATCACCCTCGGCGACGGTCGGTTTGGCCGCATTGGTGAAAAAGCTCACCAGACCGTTCGCCTTGACCACCGCCAGGATTTCGCTCTTGCCCGACAGACGCTTCTTGAGGTCGCCGAGCGTGTATTTCTCGCCGATGCGCGTCTGGCGGAACTGCCAGCCCTTCTCCTGCCGGGATAGCAGTTCGATAAGGCCGGCCGCCGACGTCATCAGCATCCGCCCCTTGAGCGCAGCCGGCAATTGCTTGACGCTGCCTTCGTCCTCGGTGCCGACCTGAAATACCTTGTTGCGGCCGATCTCGGGGCCGAGTTCGGCGCAGATCAGGGAGTTGTAAGCGTCATTGTCGGTAGCGGCGATGACCGCCTGGAAGCTGAAAATGTCGAGATGCGTCTCGTGGATCGCCTCCAGCGCCTCGCCATGATGGGTTTCGATGCCACGCTGCCGCGCACGCCGCAGCGCCAGGAAACTCGTATCGGCGAGAACCACGGGCACCTCGCGCTTCGTCAGCGCCTCGGCCAGTTCCATCGACCAGGGCGTCGCCCCGACGATCAGGATCGACCGCCCCGGCCCCTGATCGATGCCGAGACGCTGCGCCACCCACTTCGCCGAGAAGCCGTGCGCGATGATCGTCGTGATGACGACGGCGAAGGCGAGCGGCATCAGCGCGGCGGAATCGACATAGCCGAGCTCTTCCAGCCGGATCGCGAACAGGCCGGTAATGGCGACGCAAACGACGCCGCGCGGCGCGATCCAGGCGATGAACAGCCGCTCCTTCCAGGGCACGCTGGAAAAGACGAGCGATGCGAGGACGGCGACCGGCCGCACGATGAAGAGGAGAACGACGAGGAACAGCGTGAAGCGCAGCTCGAACCGCTGGATCAGTTCCCAGTCGAGCGTCGCCGACAGGATGACGAACACGCCGGATAGCAACAGGATCGTGACGCTCTCCTTGAACCGCCGCATCTCGCCGAAACTGTCGAGGTGCATGTTGGCGAGCGCGATGCCCATCGCCGTCACGGTCAGGAGGCCGGTTTCATGCTCGATCGCGTCGGCGACGACGAAACCGACGATGACGAGGCCGAAGACGACCGGCACCTTCAGGAATTCCGGCACCAGCCCGCGCGGGAACAGGTAGCCGACGAAGAAAGCGAGGGCGACGCCAAGCCCGATGGCGAACAGCGACGCGCCGCCGACCTGCAGGCCGATATCGGCGATCGGATTGCCCTCGTTCATGCTGGAATAGCTGATATAGGCGAGGGTCAGGACGGCGAGCAGCGCGCCGATGGGATCGTTGACGATCCCTTCCCACTTCAGAATATCGCGCGCGCGGTTGCCGATCCTCAGCTGCCGCAGCATCGGTCCGATGACCGTCGGCCCGGTCACCACCAATATGCCGGCGAAGAGGATCGCGGGTTCCAGCGCGATGCCCGCGGCGTAATAAAGCGCCGCCGTGCCCAGCGCCCAGGCGAAGACGACGCCGAACGTCGTCAGGCGAAAGACCGCCCAGCCCGCCTGCCTCAATTCCCGAAAGTCGAGACTGAGGCCGCCCTCGAACAGGATGACCGCGACGGCAAGCTTCACCGCCGGCTGATAGAGTTCACCGAAATCCTCCAGCGGATCGATGAACCCCGTCACCGGCCCGGCAAGAATACCGCCCGCCAGCATCAGCGCGATCGCCGGCCAGCCGGTGCGCCATGCGATCCACTGTGCGGAAATCCCGATCGCGCCGATGGCGGCGAGCTTGATCGTCAGGTCCATTGCCATCGATGCGGTCTATCCGGAATTGCGGAGGGCGAACAGCATATAACGTTGCGCGGCCATATTCGGGTCCGTCACGCCGCTTGCCGCCCGGCCGGGCGCTCCACCGGACGCTCCGCCTGCACCTCAGCCCTGTTCATCAGCGCCGCCGCCGCGATTTCATAGCTCCGGACACGCTTGTCGAAATCATGGATGTTCGCGGCCAGGATCAGCTCGTCAGCGCCCGTCCGCTCGATGACCGCCTCTGTCGCCGCCGCGACGGTCTCGGCGCTGCCAATCGCACTGATCGCCAGCGTCTGGGCCAGCCGTGCCCGCGCCTCTGCGGGCAGTGTCCGCTCATAGCCCTCGACCGGGCGCGGCAGCCGGCCCGGGCGGCCGGTTGCCAGATTGACGAAGGCCTGCAACAGCGAGGTCGCCAGATATTGCGCCTCTGCATCCGTGTCCGCCGCGATCACGTTCATCGCCACCATGGCGTGCGGCCGATCGAGATATGCCGACGGCTGGAACCGCTCGCGATAGAGCGCCAGCGCCTGATCGAGCGCGGCCGGCGCGAAATGGCTGGCAAAGGCATAGGGCAGTCCGAAATGCGCCGCCACCTGCGCGCCGTAAAGGCTCGATCCCAGGATCCAGACCGGCACGTCGGCGCCCTGCCCCGGCACCGCCGCAACCGGTCCAGTACCGCCGAAATACGCGAGCAGTTCCGCGACATCGTCCGGAAACCGCTCGGCCGCCGCACGGGCGTCGCGCTTCATCGCCTGCGCCACCACGCCGTCCGATCCCGGCGCGCGGCCGAGGCCCAGATCGATGCGTCCGGGATGGAGCGCGTCCAGCGTCCCGAACTGCTCGGCGATCAGGAGCGGGGCGTGATTGGGCAGCATGATACCGCCCGCGCCCACGCGAATGGTCGTCGTCGCCGCCGCGACATGGCCGATCACCACCGACGTCGCGGCGCTCGCAATGCCGGCCATGCCGTGATGCTCGGCAAGCCAGAAGCGTTCATACCCCAGCCGTTCCCCCGCCTGCGCCAGCGCCGCGGCGTTGCCGAACGCGGTCCGAACGTCCGCACCCTCGACGACCGGCGCCAGATCCAGGATCGACAGCGGGATCATAGCCCGAGAACGTCCGTCATCGTGTAGAGCCCGGCGCGTTTCTTCGCGAGCCATACGGCCGCGCGCACCGCGCCCCGTGCGAACGTCGTGCGCGATTCCGCCCGGTGCGTGAATTCCAGCCGCTCGCCGTCGCCCGCCAGGACGACGCTGTGATCACCCGCGACCGACCCGCCGCGCAGCGCCGCCATGCCGATGGAGCCCGGCTTTCGGGCCGCGTTCGTGCCGTCGCGCGGTTTCGCCCGCAATGCCGACAGCGGCCGGCCCCGGCCCTTCGCGGCCGCCTCGCCCAGAATCAGCGCCTTTCCGTACGGCGCATCGACCTTGTCCCGGTGGTGCATCTCCGATGCGATCACAGATCAGCCGACTGGCGGCGTTGCGATGTTCAGCGGACTGGC
>JBCCAC010000089.1:0-8071 GCA_039815015.1 Pseudomonadota bacterium
AAAGCCCTTGGAGCGAATCACTCCGGCGAGGACGCCAGAATCGAAATCGAGACTCGACCATAGCCGGTCGGCGTGGAACGGTCGGCGCGCGCGGTAGACGAAGCTGGAGATGCCGTACCCGTCGGTCTCCGGCTGTTCCTGACCACGCGGGACTTCGAGCCAACCGGGTTGAGCGCCCGCCTCGTCTAGTGAGAACAGTCCTGTTCCCATGACCTGGCTGAGTTCGATTTGTCCGCGGACGGTTTCGACAATACGGGCCTTAGGATTGAGGTTCCGCAGGATGCCGAGCAGCGTCCGCTTGCCCTCCTCGTCGATCTGGTCGCACTTGTTCAGAAGGATGACATTCGCGAACTCGACTTGGTCGGTCAGCAGATCGACCACGTTCCGTTGGTCCTCCTCATTGAGGCCCATCTCTCGATCGACTAAGTCGTCCGACGAGCAGAAATCCCGCTGGAAGTTGGCCGCATCGACGACGGTCACCATCGTGTCGAGCTGCGCGAGGTCCGAGAGGCTCCGTCCCGCCTCATCGGCGAACGTGAACGTCTCAGCGACCGGCATCGGCACACTGATGCCGGTCGACTCCACGAGCAGATAATCGAAGCGGCCGTCCCTGGCCAGCTCTGCCACCTCAAGGAGCAGGTCTTCGCGCAGCGTGCAGCAGATGCATCCGTTCGTCATCTCAACGAGCTTCTCTTCTGTGCGGCTCAGCCCGGCTTGGCCGTCTCGGACGAGCGACGCGTCGATATTTACCTCGCTCATGTCATTGACGAACACCGCGACGCGCAGTCCCTCTCGGTTCGCCAGAACGTGATTGAGCGTTGTCGTCTTTCCAGCACCCAGGAAACCGGAGAGCACCGTTACCGGCAACCGTTGGTCCGCGTCGCGCATCAGGAAATCCTTGACCAGGAAAGTATGATATATCATCTCATTTACATTCGGGAAATACCGGTGTCCAGTCGAGGTTTGGGTGGCAGCATGATCGCAGTTTTGCAACGGCAGTTCTGGTTTGACGGACTCGCGACCGGAGCCTCTCTACTGTGTCTGGTTCACTGTCTGCTATTGCCTTTCGTCATCGTCCTCATCCCCTCGTTGACGACAGTGCTTACCCTGCCGGAGGAGGCGCACATCTGGGCACTTGCATTTGCAGTGCCGACGAGCGGCATCGCCTTATGGCTCGGCTATTTCCGGCACAGGCGAACGTGGCCCGTCATGGCCGTGATGGCGGGCCTCCTATTTCTCGTTTCAGGCGTCGTTGCGCCCTCGACCGAGCGGGCAGAGACTCTCTTGACTGTCATCGGTGCACTGACCCTGTCGATAGGCCACGCCATGAACTGGCGCGCCAGTCGACACGCAAACGCTCTCGTCCATAACGATATGGAAAAATGACGCGAATTGGCATCCGCAGGTTCATGCGGAATGACTTCCGCTAGTCACCTTTCATCCCTCATATATCATACACAGGGGCGTCCGCCTTCGCCTGCCGACGTACGGCGGGATCGCTGGCCGATTTTAAGACGGAGGACCAGCGGGGCTGACCAGTCTCTCGAGGCGTTCGTCTGCATCGATGGCAGCCGGCTATCGACCGACTCTGATACGCTGCTGGCCATCGCTTGCGGCTTCGACTTTCCCCAATGTCGCTAAGCCGTTGCTCGAGGATTACGTGGATACCGGCGGCACCGGAACGAACGACCTTCTGGCGGACGCGCTTGACAATATCTTTGGTCGCCAGAAACGTAGGAGCACGTCGGAGGATCGGGAAGTCCGCATCATGGGCTCGCATGACGAGCTTATCCGAGCGCTGGCCTCTTCGAATGGCGTAGGAAAGTCGGCGAATAGCGTTCGCACTTGTGTTCCAGGGTGGCGGGCAGGGTGGGATTCGAACCCACGGAGGGTATGAGCCCTCGCCGGTTTTCAAGACCGGTGCATTCAACCGCTCTGCCACCTGCCCGGACGCGGTGGATGAACGTATATGGCCGGGCGGCGTTCAGTGTAAATGCAGGCTTTCTTCTTTAGAGCGAGAGACATGAAGCGTTTTTCCGTTTTGGCGGCCGTGTCCGCCGTTTCCCTGATGATATCGACGCCGGCGGCGGCGCAGTGGGTAGACCCCAATCGGGCGGCGTCGGCCGATGCGGCGAACGCCTTTCAGGGGTGGCTCCGCGGCTTTCGCGATACGGCGCTGGCCGCGGGGGTGGGCGCGGCGACGCTGGACCGCGAGCTGGCCGGGCTGACCTACAATCCGCGCGTCGTGCGGCTGGACCGGTCGCAACCGGAGGGCCGGACCTCCACGGGGCCGATCCTGCCGGGTTATCTGGAGCGGCGGCTGACGCCGTCTCGCATCGAGCCGGGGCGGCGGCTGGCGGTGGAGCTGGACGACGAACTGGCCCGGGTCGAGCGCGACTATGGCGTCGATGGCGAGGTGATCCTCGGTATCTGGGGCATGGAGACGAATTATGGCGGCTATACCGGCAATTTCGATGCCGTCCGGTCGCTGGCGACGCTGGCGTTCGACGGACGCCGCGAAGCGCTGTTCACGGGCGAGCTGATTGCGGCGCTGAAGATGATCGACGGAGGTCTCACCCGGCGCGACCAGATGATCGGATCCTGGGCCGGCGCGCTCGGCAATCCGCAGTTCCTGCCCAGCTCCTATCTGAAACTGGCGGTGGACGGCGATGGCGATGCGAAGCCCGATATCTGGGGATCCGCACCCGATACGCTGGGTTCGATCGCGAATTATCTGCGCGCGGAGGGCTGGCAGCCGGACGTGCCGTGGGCGGTGAAGGTCAACGTACCGGCGGCGTTCGATCGCGGGTCCGTCGCGGCCCTCGAGGCGCCGACGGAATGTGCGCGTGTCTACGCGAAGCATTCGCGGATGCTGCCGATTGCGGAATGGAAACGACTGGGACTGGTGCCGGCCGACGGGAAGGGATTCCCATCCGATGAGGTCCGCGCTAGCCTGGTGGAAATCGATGGACAGGGGACCGATGCATATCTCGCGACCAGCAATTACCGGGCGATCCTGGGGTATAACTGCTCGAACTATTATGCCGTCTCGGTCGGCACGCTGGCGGACCTGGTCGCCGACGCTCGCCCTGGCGCTGCTGGCGGCCTGTAGCGGAACCGCCGATCGGCCGCAGGTCGCCTCGACCTCGACCGCTTCGGGGCCGGTGAAGATCGGCAAGCCCTACACGATCCGCGGCAAGACCTATCGTCCCAAGGACGAACGCGACTATCGCGAAACCGGCATGGCGTCCTGGTACGGTCCGAACTTCCACGGCCGGCCCACGGCGAATGGCGAGCGGTTCGATCAATATGCCATGTCGGCGGCGCACCGGACGCTGCCCCTGCCGAGCTGGGTCAGGGTCGAGAATCTGGAAAACGGCCGCGAGGTGACGGTCCGCGTCAACGATCGCGGGCCGTTCGCGCATGACCGCATCATCGACCTGTCGCGCGCGGCGGCGCGGGAAATCGATCTGGAACATGCGGGGGTCGCGCGCGTCGCGGTGACGCGGGTCTATCCGGATTCGAAAGGCTTCCAGCTGGCCTCGGCGCAGGATGTTGCGCCGCCCGGTACGCCCGAGGTGGCGACGGACGCGCCGGTCGAGTCAGGTCCGGCGGTGCCGCCAGTTGAAACGCCGGCGGCGGTTGCGCCGCCCGTGACACCGTCGCCGACCGTACCGCCCGCTGCCGTTCCGCCGGCCAGCATGCCGCCCGCCGCGACGGCCAGACCGCCAGCGTCGCCGATCCGGACGGTCGATATCCCGGTTCCGAACCCCTCGACGCGGTTTGAGGAAGAGGGTGAGGCAGCCGCGGCTGGCCCGGATGCCGAGGCTGATGCCGCTCAGGAAAGTTCGCCGACGGCCGAGATGCTGCGCGACGTTATGAGCGATGCCGAAACGCCCGTGGACGCGTCGGCTGTCACGACGGAGGATGCAGAGGCGGGTGAAACCGCGCCCGTTGATGCCGAAAGCGATATCGTCATCGAGCGGGAGTTCGAAGGTCAGGCGGTGCCCGATGTCGCGGCGTCCGATGGTGCGTCTGCGGATGCGGCGGTGGACGAACCCTTTACGCTCGACGGATTCGACGCCGAGCCTGAAGTGACGGATGCAGTGCCTGACGAGATCGAAGCGGAGGTCGAGGCCGATACCGCATCCGGGGCAGGCAACGATGGCGAACCCGCTGCGGATCGGGAGATATTTCTGATCCAGGTCGCCGCGCTGCGCGAGGCGGGGGCGCTGGTGCGGCTGGCGGCCGAGCTGGGGGCGCGGGCGGATGTCAGTACCGTGTCGACGGAGGACGGGCCCGAGGGGCTGACGCGCGTCAGGGTCGGGCCCTATCCCGACCGCGCGACGGCGGAGACCGTGCTGGCGAAGCTGCGCGAGGCCGGCTATCAGGATGCAGTGCTCCTGCCGGCCGTGGTTCTGGAACCCGCTGCCGAATAGTCGCCCTGAAAGGATTCTTCGTCCCATGCGTATATCCATGAAACGCGCCGCCTTCGTCCTGTCGGCCGCGGCGGCCGCGATGGCTACGGCTTCGGTCGCGCAGGATTTCGATAGTCCGGCGCCGTTCGCCTATCTGAAGGACCTGTCGTCCGGCCTCGTCCTCTTCGAACGTTCGGCCGACGTCGAAATGCCGCCGGCGTCGATGGCGAAGATGATGACCGTGCTCGTCGCCTTCGACCTGATCGATCAGGACAAGCTGTCGCTGGACCAGACGTTTCTCGTCCGGCCGGAGACCTGGCGCGAATGGCATTCCAAGGGTTCGACCATGTTCCTGGGCGTCAATGAGGAGGTGACGGTCGAGGACCTGCTGCACGGCATCGTGACGGCCTCCGGCAATGATGCGTCCATCGTGCTGGCGGAGGGAATTGCCGGGACCGAGGCGGCCTTTGCCGACGTGATGAACCAGAAGGGCCAGGCGATTGGCTTGACCGGATCGAATTTCGAGACCGCCAATGGCTGGCCGCACGATGAAGAGCATGTGACGCCGCACGACCTGGCGATGATCGCCGAGCGTACCGTCATGGATCATCCAGAGCTGTACGCAAAATTCTATGGCGTGAAGGAATTCACCTACGGAAAGACCTTTGGCGGCGACCCGATCACGCAGCCGAACCGCAATCCGATCCTGAACACCGTGAACGGCGCGGACGGGCTGAAGACCGGTCATACCGAGGCGGCGGGTTATGGCTTTACCGGCTCTGCCGAGCGTGACGGCCGGCGGCTGGTAATGGTCGTCTCCGGCCTCACCAGCGAGGCGCAGCGGCGGTCGGAGGCCACGCGTATGATGGAATGGGGCTTTGGCGCCTATGACGGCAAGGCGCTGGATGCCGCGAAGGTCTTCGCCGAAGCGCCGGTACATCTGGGCGACGACGATGCGGTCGATCTGGTCGTGAAGGACGGCGCGGGCCTGACCGTGCCGAAGGCGATCGTCGCCGATATCGACGCGAAGATCGTCTATAACAGTCCGGTTCCGGCCCCCATCGCCAAGGGTGACGAAATCGGCGCGCTGGTCGTGACGGTTCCCGGCCTGCCGGAGCAGCGCGTGCCGCTGGTTGCGGGCGAGGACGTCGGCGAAGCGGGCTTTATCGACCGGGCCATTGCGGGGTTCGGCCGCCTGATCGGTTAGAGCCGTTCCCGTGCCGGCGGCGGGCCGCTTCATATCGTTCGAGGGCGGCGAAGGGGCCGGGAAAACAACGCAGATCGAACGGCTTGCAAGACGCCTGCGCGAGGCGGGAGCGGAGGTCGTCACGACGCGCGAACCCGGCGGAACGCCCGGTGCGGAGGCCATTCGCGCCCTGCTGGTAAAAGGGGAGACCACACGCTGGGACGGGCGGACCGAGGCGCTGCTGATGAACGCGGCGCGGGCGGATCATGTGGCGAAGGTCATTCTGCCCGCCCTGGATCGCGGCGCCTGGGTGCTGAGCGACCGGTACGGGCATTCGACGCTCGCCTATCAGGGCTTCGCGCGCGGCATGGACACCAGCGAGCTTCTGAACCTGCACAACATCGCGACGGGCGGCCTGTGGCCGGCGCAGACGTTCCTGCTCGACCTGCCGGTCGAGGCCGGACTGGCGCGCGCCATCGGGCGCGGCGACAAGGAGGCGCGGTTCGAAGGCGAAGCGCGCGCCTTTCACCAGCGTGTGCGCGATGGGTTCCTGACGATGGCGCGCGATGACGAATCTATGGTCACGATCGATGCGGCAGAGGATGCCGATGCCGTCGCGGCCGCGATCTGGGCGGCGGTAGAACCGACCCTGTCGCCGCCCGGAACGACATGACGATGCTGGTCGGTCATGAGGATGCACGCGCGACGTTCATCGATGCGTGGCGTTCGGGGCGCATGCACCATGCGTGGCTGCTGACCGGGCCGCGCGGGGTCGGCAAGCGGACGTTTGCAGAGGCGGCGGCGCGCATGGTGCTGGCCGGAACGGACGGCTTCGAAATTCCGGCGGGTGATCGGCAGACCGCTGCGTTCGACGCCGGCGCGCATCCCGACTTTCGCCGCCTGACGCGCGGGCCGATGAAGACGTCCGACCGGCTGGCGCGCGATATCGTCGTCGATCAGGTGCGGCCGCTGATGGAGATGCTGGCGCAGCATCCGTCGCTGTCCGAGTGGCGCGTCGTCATGGTGGATGCGGCCTGCGAGATGAACCGGTCGGCAGCCAACGCGCTTCTGAAATCGCTGGAGGAGCCGCCGCCGAAAACGGTCTTTCTGCTGGTCTGCCATTCGCCGGGCCGGCTGCTGCCGACCGTCAGATCGCGTTGCCGGACGCTGGCGTTCCGGCCGTTGAACGACGACGATACGCGTTCGGTGCTGGCACGCGAGCTGGAAGAAGAGGGCGATCTGGACGCACTCGTCAGTGTAGCCGATGGGCGGCCGGGACGGGCGCTCGCCTTCGCCGGGCTCGATATCGGCGCATTGACGGCGCGGCTGGCGGCGCTGGAGACGGCAAGCGATACGGGCGCCCGCGACATTGCGCTTGGCCTGTCGCAGGAGCTGGCGCTGAAGGCCGCACAGCCTAGGTTCGAGGCGTTTCTGGAACTTGTGCCGAGCTATCTGGCGGCGGCGGCGAAACGCGCGCCGCCCGGGACGCTTGAAGCGCGGCTGGGGCTGTGGGAGGAAGCGGTCCGGCTGGCGCGCGAGGCGCCGGCCAAGTCACTCGATCCCGCGACCTCCGCCTTTCGGCTGGCGCGGCTCGTCGGGCGGCTGACGGATGGAGAGCGGGACGCCGCATGACCGACGACGCGCGAGAGCGCTATTACATCACGACGGCGATCAGCTATCCGAACGGCCCGCCGCACATGGGCCATGCGTATGAGGCGATCGCGACCGACGCGATCGCGCGCTACCATCGCCTGGCCGGGCGCGACGTCTTCTTCCTGACCGGGACGGACGAGCACGGGCTGAAGATCGCCCGCGCGGCGGAGGCGGCGGGGCAGGCGCCGCAAGCCTATGTCGATGGCATGGCCGCGAAGTTCGAGGATATGTGCGCGCGGCTGAACATTTTGCACGACCGCTTCATCCGCACGACGGAGCCTGCGCATTATGCCTGCGCGCAGGATCTGTGGCGGCGGATGCGGGATGCGGGCGACATCTATCTCGATCGTTACGAGGGCTGGTACTCGGTTCGCGACGAGGCCTTTTACGACGAGAAGGAGCTCGTCGCCGGCGAGGACGGGATGAAGCTGTCGCCGGAAGGGACGCCGGTCGAATGGACGGTGGAGGAAAGCTATTTCTTCCGTCTGTCGGCCTATCAGGACCGGCTGCTGTCGCATTACGAGGCCGAGCCGGACTTCATTCAGCCGGCCAGCCGCCGCAACGAGATGATGAATTTCGTCAGGGGCGGGCTGAAGGATCTGTCGATCAGCCGGACGAGCTTTTCCTGGGGCGTACCGGTCCCGGACGATGACAAGCACGTCATGTATGTGTGGCTGGACGCGCTCAGCAATTACTTGAGCGGCGTCGGCTATCCTGATGAAAACTATGAAGACCGTTGGCCGGCCGACCTGCATGTGATCGGCAAGGATGTGGTACGTTTCCACACGATCTACTGGCCTGCCTTTCTGATGTC
>JBCCAC010000291.1:0-3655 GCA_039815015.1 Pseudomonadota bacterium
CGAGGTGATCCCGCCAGCCTGCGTCGAGATCGCGGGCGAAGCCGTCCGGCTGCGTGCCGACGAGGTTCGTCGCGACGCGGCGCCTGACGATGTGAACGTACAGCATCAGGTTCGAACTCGCGATGCCGCGCAGCACGGTGTCGCGCACGGCGGCCAGATGGTTCAGCGTGTCGCTGTCCGCCGTTTCGAAGGGCAGGCCGTCGATCTGAATCATCTGCAGAAGATCGCCGGTGCGGGTCGCGAGACTGTGATCGTCGACATGACCGGCATAGGGCAGCCGGTCGCCGGCCCGGGGGTCCAGCTGGCTTAGCTTCTGCGCTGTCTTGGCGGCCCCGCGACGCGTCATGGCCGGTAGCTGTTGCACCGCCATAGGGCATGGGTACGCGTGCGGCCGCAACGTCCCATGCGGATGGCCCAAAGATCGAAGATACGCGGTTCGCGCAGCGACGCGACATAGCCGACGACATGGATGAGGAGCGCCGCCGGAATGGCCCAGAAGGACCGGGTCAGGAGGAACAGCTCCGTCGTCAGGACCATGTTGATGATGAAATAGGTATAGGTGACGCCCGCGAACATCTGCGGCTGCGTCAGCGCGCGAAAGACCGGCGTCCGGTTGAGGGCGGTGGATGCGCCTGCCATCGTCTAGGCCCCTATGGCGACCGAACGGATACCGGCGACGATCGCGGTCGCGCCGAACAGGATGAAGCAGCCTAGGATCACCGTCGTTCCGAAGCGCCAGTTCATGCGGCCGGTCAGCATCATCAGCCCGACGACCGCGACGGCGATCACGGCGGCCGTGGTCGCCAGATTGCCGAGGAGCGTGCCCTGCATCCAGTCGAGTGCGGCAAGCACCGGGCCGGATCCTTGCGGATTGGCGTTCACGACCTGAGCGCGGACGGGTCCCGCAATTCCGGCCCCGGATGCGGCCGCCCCGTACCAAACCGCCATTCTGCGGCGCACGGCCGCCCCAAACCTGTCTGCCATCAGAAGCCCCTTCGTCCCGGTTCAGTCAGCCGACGCGGCCGATGCGAGACGCCCCATAATCTTACGAACATAATTTTCCGTTTCCCGGAAAGGCGGCACCCCACCATATTTTACGACCGCCCCCGGCCCAGCATTGTACGCCGCAAGCGCGAGCGCAAGATCGTCGAACCGGTCGAGCTGCGCGCGCAGATAACGCGCGCCGCCGGCGATATTCTCCGCCGCGTCGAACGGATCGCGAACTCCCAGGTCGCGGGCCGTTCCGGGCATCAACTGCATGACCCCCATCGCGCCGGCACGTGAAACGGCATCAATGCGATAGCGCGATTCCTGCCAGGCGACAGCGTCGATCAGCGCACTGCTCAGCCCGAACGTTTCGGCCGCATCGGCAATGTGGTGCGATAGCGATTCGGGTGCGCCGGACCATGATCTGTGCGATTTGCTGCGGTTTTCTTCTCCCACTTCCGGCGCGACAACATCGTCCATTTCAGCCGTATCGGGAGGTACGGAAAGATCGATCAAAGTCCCATCCGTAGCGACCGCAAAAACATCCGCACGCGCTGAAAAACCAGTAAAAACCAGCGCTACTATAGTAACGCACACGGAACAAATTGTGGTCATGTCGCTACCGTACAGTCTTATGGTTTACGATTCCATAACGGCTCGCCGTATCTCCCGAACTGCTCGGCATGTTTCATCGATTTACCCGATGTTCACACACTGGCGTCCTACTCGAACTCGTGTTTTAGGGCGCGCCGCTGTGGGGGCGTCTAGGGGTACGGGGAACCAGTCTTATGCGTAGCGATGATCAATCGAATGCGGCTCTGCGTGACGATGAAGATCCGATAATTTCGGTCGACGCCGACGAGGCGCAGACCGATGGCTCGGACGGGATACAGGCCCGCACGGCGGATACAGTGTCCGATGGGGAAGCGCCGGTTCGTGAGGTCGTTACCGACATCATCCGCGAAAAGCTGAAATCGACGCGCTGGTCACTGCTGTCGAAAGCCAGCCCCAGCGCCGCACTGCTGGCGGCGGCATGTGGCGGTGAAGACGGTGAGTCGGCGACGGTCGCACCGATCATTGCCACGCCGGGACCGTCCCCGACCCCGTCGCCAGGGCCTGCACCTTCGCCGTCACCAAGCCCGTCGCCCACGCCCACGCCGGGCCCGACCCCTTCGCCGTCGCCCAGCCCAAGTCCATCGCCGGCACCGACGCCCAGCCCGACACCTACACCGACACCAGGGCCGACGCCTTCGCCGTCGCCGAGTCCAAGCCCGTCGCCCAGTCCAAGCCCATCGCCGTCACCATCTCCGACGCCGAGCCCGTCGCCATCGCCCAGTCCAAGCCCGTCGCCGACACCATCGCCGTCGCCGAGTCCAACGCCGACGCCGACACCGATGCCGACGAGCAACGCGGAAGCTGCTGCCTTCGGTCTACAGGCCGGGCTTGGCGTCACCGCCGGCGACGTCAACGCCATCAGATCCATGGGCTATGAGTCCTGGTTGAATGCCGAAATGGCGCAGCCTTTGGGGGAAACGGGCGTCTCGTTTCTTCTCGATCAGGGTTATGACGCCATCACGACGGACCAGTTCTTCTTCAGACGCGCTCTCGTCGATTACGCTCTCCACAAGCAATTGATGTCAGGCGAAAACAATGTCCGACGAAAAGTCGCGCTGGCTTTGTCGCAGATGTTCGTCGTTTCGGTAAATGGCGTAAACACGCAATGGCGTGGCATCGGCGTCACCGACTATTGGGACATGCTGGTCCGGAACGCCTTCGGCAATTTCCGGGATCTTCTGGAAGATGTAACGCTACACCCGGCCATGGCCGAGTATCTGACGATGCTGGGTAGTCGCCGTGCAGATGAGCGTAGCGGTCGCCGACCGGACGAGAATTACGCACGTGAGATCATGCAGCTGTTCACGATCGGGCTGTACGAGCTGAATCTCGACGGCACGTTGCGGCTCGGCGGCAACGGTCAGCCGATCGAAACCTACGATAATGACGATGTAACCGGGCTTTCCGAAGTCTTTACGGGCTATCAGCACGATTATACCAATGTCGGGGAAAACCCGCATCCGGGAGGGGATTCATACCCCGTCTTTACGCCGCAACTCATGTTGCAGCGGGTTACGTCGGACTCGTCCAAATGGCGCTTCCCGCGAACGGATAATTTTCACGCGGATACGGAAACCAGTTTCCTCGGCACGACTGTTCCTGCCGGTACGGATGCTCCGAACTCGCTTAGGATCGCGCTCGATACGCTGTTCACACATCCGAATGTGGGACCGTTCTTTGCCAAGCAAATGATCCAGCGTCTGGTTACGAGCAATCCCTCACCGGCCTATGTCGAGCGCGTCGCGAGCGTCTTCAACGACAATGGCCAGGGCGAGCGCGGCGATATGGGCGCGACGTTCAAGGCGATCCTTCTCGATCAGGAGGCGCTCAATCCGAACCGGCTCGCCGATCCGTCGTTCGGCAAGGTGCGCGAGCCGATGCTGCGGCTGATCCAATGGGGCCGGACGTTCAAGGCGAATTCGCCCAGCGGCGAATGGCTCGTCGCGGATCTGTCGGATTCCGCAACGCGCCTCGGCCAGTCGCCGATGCGCTCGCCATCGGTCTTCAATTTCTACAGACCAGGATATGTCCCGCCGAATACGGCCATCGCGGC